>VFJW01000163.1 GCA_009885845.1 Geobacter sp. | reverse complement strand
TCCCGGGCAATAGAGAAATGCTGATGGAGAGTAACGTGGAACTAAGTATTGTTGTACCGGTATATAATGAGCAGGATAATGTTGAAGCGGTGTATACGGCTATCAGGGCGACACTGCTGACATTGGGATGCTCATTCGAGATTATCATGGTAGACGACGGATCCTCTGACGGATCATATGGTCTGTTAACCAGACTTGCGGCTCAAGATGCCGCATTGAAGGTTATCCGTTTCCGCAGAAACTTCGGTCAGACGGCTGCAATGTCGGCCGGCTTTGATTATGCAAAAGGCGACATCATCATTCCGATGGATGGCGATCTGCAGAATGATCCTGCCGATATACCACGAATGATCGCAAAAATTCACGAAGGGTACGATGTTGTTTCAGGATGGCGGCGTGATCGTAAAGATACGTTTATTACCCGTAAGATCCCCTCTTTGCTTGCAAATGCCATTATTTCACGCCTGACCGGTGTGCATCTGCATGATTATGGTTGTACGCTCAAGGCGTATCGTCGTGAAGTGCTGGATGGCATCAACCTCTATGGCGAAATGCATCGTTTCGTTCCGGCGCTTGCTTCGCAGTTTGGCGCTAAAGTGACGGAAGTGCCGGTAAATCACTTTCCTCGCTTGCATGGAGTCAGTAAATACGGCATCTCCCGCACATTGCGGGTCGTCCTTGACTTGATGACAGTCAAGTTCTTGATGGCGTATTCAACCAAACCGATTCAGTTATTCGGGAAGTGGGGAATCTATACCATAGTGGCCGGACTCGGCAGCGGGGTAATGACTGTTTACATGAAACTGTTCGAGCATCTCAGTATGAATCGTAATCCTCTCCTTATTCTCACCGGTTTTCTCCTGTTTATGGGAGTACAATTCATAGTCATGGGTCTGTTGGGAGAACTGAACGCCAGGACCTACTTTGAGTCGCAAGGCAAACCTATTTATGTTGTTAAAGACAGGATAAATCTTGACTGACGGCGCTCTTCGCGTACTCATGATAGCCCCGACTCCCTATTTTTCAGACAGGGGGTGTCATGTCAGAATATATGAAGAAGCACGGGCTCTGACAAAGTTTGGTCATGAGGTCTGCATCGTCACCTATCACCTCGGCCGCGATATGCCGGGAATTCGCGTCGTGCGGACCGCACACGTTCCATGGTACAACAAACTTGATGCCGGTCCCTCCTGGCATAAACCTTTTCTCGATCTTCTGTTGCTATGGAAAGTCCTTGCTGAAGCCCGTTCGTTCCATCCCCATCTGATCCATGCTCATCTGCACGAAGGAGCTTTGATCGGCTCTCTTCTCAAGTATATTCTGCAGATCCCGCTGCTGTTCGATTATCAGGGGAGTTTGAGTGGTGAGTCCCTCAATCATGGATTTTTTCGTGATACTTCACTTTTGATGAGATTTTTTAAAGCGCTTGAAGGTTTTATTGATCGCCGCGCCGACCTCATAATCACCAGTTCGGATAAAGGTCGACAGGAACTGACATGCGAGTGGAAAATTGCGCCTGAGAAGGTCATCAATCTTATTGACGGCGTTGATACAGAGATATTCCGTCCGCATTCCCAGAGCGATGCCCGTCGCGAACTCGGCATCCCTGAAGAGGTAAAACTGGTGGTCTTTCTCGGCCTGTTTAACCGCTATCAGGGGGTTGATCTGTTGCTGGATGCAATTGCTATTGTCAAAGCGGCGTCTCCGGATGTCCGGTTTCTGCTGATGGGCTTCCCCGATACTGAATATCGGAGGAAAGCCGGGGAGATGGGAATTGACGATAGTATTACGTTTACCGGGCGGGTGGATTATGCCCGTGCCCCCTTTTTCCTGAGTGCGGGAGACCTTGCCGTATCGCCAAAGCTGGCACAAACCGAGGCTAATGGTAAATTATTCAACTATATGGCCTGTGGTCTGCCGACGGTGGTGTTTGACAGCCAGATTAACCGGGAGATACTCGGTGATGACGGAATATATGTTGAATATGGCAACACCGCTTTGCTGGCAGAGACCATTGTTGCAACAATTCATAACAGCGAAATTTTGAGCGATCTCTCGCAGCGACTTCGAGAAAGGGCCGTCAATATGCACTCCTGGGATGTCAGATCAGAGCAGTTGGAAGATGTCTACCGTTCATTGCTGGCACCGTTACAGGATACTCTTTCAGGCTGAAAATCACATTGTGCACTAAAAGTCATTGACACGATTATTCTGATTTGCTATATAACAAAGCCTCGCAAGCGGGAATAACTCAGTGGTAGAGTGCAACCTTGCCAAGGTTGAAGTCGCGGGTCCGAATCCCGTTTCCCGCTCCATTTAATTACATAGAATCATTGATGATTCTGAACGATTTGCCCCGACTTTCACAAAAACTTTCACAAAAAAGTTTTTATTGGAAGATTGGGGTTTCGTTTTTCAGAGGGAAATCAGGCTGTTGCGGTTGATACGGAATTACTTGGCCGTACCCACCGGTACTCATCACAGGCATCATTCCAGATGGCGCGGAAGGGGATCAGAATATTTACCTTACGTGACCGTGACAGCGGTTTGCCTTTGTTGGCTCCGGTCTTAGCCTCGATGGCTACATGGCACCAATTAAATCGAATTAAATTAAATCGGGACATCTCCCTATTTGTTCGGTGTCAAGGAAACTTGCCTCACACTGCTCTCTGTGTTACAGTCACTTCGTAAAAAGGGAGGATTCTCACAATGCCACAGACCATTGCTGCCACGTATGAACATGGTGTATTCGTGCCCCGCATACCGGTTAATCTGCCGGAACATACCGAGGTAAAGCTTCTACTCCCCAAGTTGAAAACAAAACAAAATCAGTTGGCCAAAGCGGAAATGAGTTTTCTTGCACTGCGCGGTATTAGCCATAATCTCGCAAAGACAGACTCAGTTGAAGTGCAGAGGCAGATCCGTAGTGAGTGGCGCGGACAGTGACTGTCTGCATCGACACTAATGTGCTGCTCGGTTTTTTCAATAACGAGCCGGACAAGGTAGAAAGCTGTACCGCTTTTTTCCAGCTACTTTTCACCAAACGCATCAAATCAGTTGTTGCCACCATTACCCTCTTAGAACTGGCTGCCATTCTCACCGCTGCCGATCAATCCGCTGAAGCAGAACAAATCGTTAAATCCATAGAATCTCTCCCCCTCTTTTCCATTGCAGAATTTCGCAATGGGTGGATTCTGCGTACAGCAGCCCTGAAAAAAGCCAATCGGCTGTCTATCGCTGACGCGATCATTCTGTCAACAGCCATTGAAACCCGTTGTTCCTACCTGGTCACTTTCGACACCGATTTTATGAGTGTTGGAGAAATCCAAATATTAACCCCACAGAAATTTCTGGAATTACAAATTTAAGTGCACAATTAAAACAAGTACAGTGACGAACCAACACCGAAAAAGGTGTATAAAGGCAGCCACAAAAGTCAGAGAAATCGACGCGCAGTCGAGGAGTGTTGTATGTCGCAGGTAAATCCCGGTGCGCCTGGCCAATTCAAAATTAAAAGCTTCAGGAAAATAATCCCGACCCAGGAGAGTGCGTGCAGCTCTTCCGGGCCGGGAAGAGCGAACGACAAACCTCCCTGTTGAGGCCCCCCAACCTCCGCCGGTGGTGGAGAGGTTACGGACAAGGTTCCCGGTTTCATCGAATGGTTGAATACCCCTGTCGGCCCCGTGCCGTGCATCTCGACGAAGCTCGGCTTTGGCGATCATCTGGGAGCCTGTAAGGCGCGCTGGGGTTTCGGGCGGATGGACTTCATCATACCCCCCGGTCTGTACGCCATTGGTCACCCGATGGCAACTGACCCGGTACTGGTGACCGCCAACTACAAGATGAGTTACGACCTCGTCCGGAAATCATTGGACGGTCGCAACATCTGGCTGCTTGTACTTGAAACCAATGGCATTAACGTCTGGTGCGCGGCGGGGAAGGGCACCTTCGGAACCGGAGAGCTTGTTCGGCGGATCGAGGCGACCGGGCTTTCCGGGATTGTCAGCCATTGTCAACTGATCCTGCCGATCCTGGGAGCTCCCGGTATATCTGCTCACGAAGTGGCTCAGAGATCCGGTTTCAGGGTGATCTATGCGGCCATCCGGGCTGCAGATCTGCCGGAGTATCTGGATAACGGCCTGGTTGTCACGCCAGAAATGCGTCAGCTTACCTTCACTTTTTACGAGCGGTTGGTGCTGATTCCGGTAGAGATCGTACTTGCCCTGAAATCGGCCATCATCATTGTCGCCGCGGTTTTGCTGCTGCTGACTGCTCTGGGTAATCTGACCGCAGGAATAGCAGGATTCTGCGCCTATCTGGGTGCCTGCTTTTCCGGTCTGGTGCTCGGCCCGCTCCTGCTTCCCTGGCTGCCGGGGCGCAGCTTTGCAGGTAAAGGAGCCATTGTCGGTCTCATCTGGAGCACCATCTTTTACTTTTTGGCGGATGGATCCGGCTGGAATGGTCCCGTTACCGCTGCTCTCTTCCTGGCACTTCCTGCGGTCAGCGCATTCTATACCCTCAATTTTACCGGATGCACTCCGTATACCTCCCGTTCAGGAGTCAAAAAGGAGATGCACATCGCCCTGCCGACCATGGGCGTCGCTCTGACAATCAGCTTCATTCTTTTGTTGGCAGGAAGGTACCTGATATGAAAAACTTTCGTTATCTTGAGAATGTAGCTACGGTACAACTTGATCAGGCAACCTGCATCGGCTGTGGCAGGTGCATTGAGGTCTGCCCGCACCAAGTGTTCGTTCCGGAAGGGAAAAAGGTCATGTTTGCCGACCGCGACGCCTGCATGGAGTGCGGTGCCTGCGCTCTCAACTGCCCGGTTAAGGCGATTTCAGTTGATGCGGGGGTCGGCTGTGCCTCGGGCATGATCAACGAATGGCTGCAGGCTCACAATCTTGGTGGAACGGGCGGAGGAAGCTGCTGCTCCTGAAGCGTGTATGACAGCTATCGTGCAAGATATATGTCTGCTGTCGGTGGTACGTGGTTGCATTTGGTCCCATCCTGTATTACCCTCCAACAAAAGTAAAAGCTCCATGGTTTGAGGTCATGCCGCATATGCCCGGAAGATTTTTACAGCCGACTATAGTCCAGAAACTGATCATCAGTTACGCAATCATAGTGATATGTCTGGTGACGGCGCTCCTCTATTCCATCACCGGATTGAGCAGTATCTCCAGGACCGCAAACGAAATAGGCAGTGTCGATCTGCCTGCCGTTGAAGCTGTTGATTCCATGAGGGACGCACTCAAGGGACAGCAGCGGGCAGTCGGTAGATTCTCTATTATCCCCGGCCATGAATACAAGGAGCTCTATGTTGCCCAAGGGGCTGAATTCAGAAAAGCATTGTCCACTCTTCAAAAAACCGGCCTGAGTGTTCTGCATTCGCTTCAGCGGGATTATGACAGTTATGACAAAACGGCTGCAGTGATTTTTGATGGGGCCTCAGTGTCCAAAGACAAGTTGAAATCAACTCTCGGCCGTGTTGAAAAAGGGCTTGAAATCGCTCAGAACATGCAGAATCTTCAACTTGAAACCAAGCTTGCCGCTGCTCGGGAAAAGGAATCAAAGACCATATCCAGAGCAATGATGCTCGCATTCAGCGGAGTGATTATCGCCATCTCCGTTGCCGCCTTCCTTGTGTACTCGCTTTCAACTTCCATTGCAAAACTGAAAAAGGCAACTCATCGCATAGCTGCCGGTGACTTTGATCATGACCCGAAGCTTGCTGAGGGTGATGAAATCGGTGATCTGGCAAAGGATTTTCTGGTCATGGCGGCGCGTCTGAAGGAGCTTGAGCAGATCAGCCTTGACGCGAGCCCGCTTACCCGCCTGCCGGGAAATATTGCCATTGAACGGTTCATTAACCGGCATTTGAGGGATCAGAAGCCATTCGCAATGTGTTATCTGGATCTCGACAATTTTAAATCGTATAACGATCACTACGGCTACATTAAAGCCAGTGAACTGCTCAAGGAAGCGGGGCAGGTCATACACGAAGCAATCACGGGAATCGGAAAACCGGATACGTTTGTCGGGCATATTGGTGGTGATGACTTTGTGGTGATTGTTGATGAAGAAGATGCCGATGCAGCGTGTCAGGCCATTATCCGGGGCATAGATGCCATGATCCCGAAATACTATTCCGAAAATGACCGTACCGCCGGATACATTGACGGGATTGACCGGTACGGGGTTGAACGCCGGTTTCCGCTTATATCGATTTCCATTGCCGCCCTTGCCTGTAAACCGGGAAATTACGAATCGGCTGCCGAGATAGCAACAACCGCTGCAAAGATTAAAGATCAGGTCAAGGGATCATCAGGGAGCAACTACATCATTGTGGATAAGGAGATTATCGGTGCTGCGTAAGCTCATCAATTCTATGCCAGTCGGCATGCTTCTGCTCTGCCTCACCGGTTGCAGCGGTATTATCGGTATAGGAACTGTAGCGGATGATACTGATTCGTATCAGAATCTTGCCAGCGCAGTCACCATGATCCGGAAGGGTCTGGATAGCGAAGCCCGGCATTACCTTGAGCTGGTAATTGTCTATTCCCGGGAGGAGGGAGTGACGGACGAGGCGCTTTTTCGACTGGCACTCCTGAATCTTAATGATGGAAAGCTTGGTGGCGGGAAAAGCACCACCGCACTTCTTGAAAAACTGCGAGTCACCTACCCGACCAGTGTGTGGACCAGGCAAGCGGCGCCGCTCCAATCATATCTGCTGGGGATAAGGAATAACCGGAGCCGAGACAAGGAGATAACTGCCCTTCAGGAAAAAAACCTGTCATTAAGCAAGGATGTCCGTGAGTTGCGGCAGATCATCGATCGCCTGAAGGCGCTGGACAGTGAGCTGGAACAGAAAATCAGGCGCTGACGCATCAGTGTCACCTTGCCGTTTATGTTTCCGTTTACAGAGAGGGGATAGTGCACAGCGCTATCCCCTCTCTGTTTACATTCCCCGGATATCTGTTACGATTTAATTCAGTAAGAAAAAAACCGTTGACATATAGTTTTTTATATATATTATAAAATATATAAAAGTATGGAGGAACTATGTTTCGTATAACTGCAACATGTGCAATTTTGCTGTTTTCGACAGTCGTCGCCAATGCTGCGGAGTTGAAACTCTCACTCAAGGATGCGATGAATATGGCACTTGAAAGTAACAGTCAGATCAAGGCAGCCCGTTTTAATTCTCAGGCCACTGCCCAGGGTGTGAAGATTGTTAATTCCCGTTATTTACCTGTTGTTTCACTGGAAGAAACTCTTGTTGCTTCAAATTCGCCGACAAATACGTTTATGATGACGCTTGATGAGGGACGATTTACGCAGGATGATTTTAAGATCGACAACCTCAACAATCCATCCTCCCGGCATGACTTCAAAACAGCACTATCGATTCAGCAACCGCTGTATGTGCCTTCTCTCTCTCCGCTCAAAGAGATGGCGGTCAAGGATGCTCTTATCTCTGATCTGGGGCTTGAAGCGGTTCGTCAGAGTATCTCTTTTCAGGTTTTTCAAACGTATCTTGAAGTTCAGAAGGCCGGTGCTCAGCTCAAGGCTTCTGATAAAGCGGTTGCTGACGCCAGGGAAAACATGCGACTGGCCGGCGTCAGAACATCCGTCGGGGTCGGGCTCAGATCTGATGAGCTGCGGTCTCGAACTCATCTGTCATCTGTTGAGCAGCAACTTATCACCTCATACAACAACCTGACTCTTGCGCGGATGAGACTGGCACTACTGATTGGAGTTCCGGATGACAGCACCTATGATGTTTCCGAAACACTCGATCGAGTTGCGGTTCCTGAAATGAGTGATCTGGTTTTCAGCCAGGCTCTGGAAAATAGGATTGAATTAAAGCAGTCTCAAGCAGAACTTGAAAAGGCAAACGCGGCACTCCGGCGTTCCCGGAGTGAATATCTCCCGACGCTGGGTGCTTTTGCCTCATATCAGCTGAATGCCAAAGATGCTCCCTTTACTTCAGATAAAGATTCCTGGACGGCAGGTGTTTCTCTGAAATGGAATATATTTGACGGATTCCGCCGGGGCATCGAGAGTAAACGGGCTGTTTCAGGGCAATCGGCAGCACGCGAGATGCTGGATTCAGTAATGAAGGATGTCAGGTATCAGGTCAAGGAGAGTTACGTTCGGCGTAATGAGGCGGGCAAACGTCTTGAGGTGGCCCGGCATGCGGTGCTGGACGCCGAGGAGACGGCCAGACTTCTCTCCAGGCGCTATGAAAACTCTCTGACTACGATGGTTGAGCTGCTTGACGCCCAGACGGCGCTGAACCAGACCAGGGCAAATCTGGTTGAAACTGAGGCAGGGTATGCTCTGGCAGGTGGACGGGTGTATTACATGACAGGGACCTTTTTGAAGGAGATGCTGAAATGAGGAACTACAGATTATTGACGGTGTTCATGGTGACTGCAGTCCTTGTGTCGGCAGGTTGCTCAAAAAAACATGAGACAGGAAACGTGGAAAATGCTCCGGCACCTGTTGTCAAAGGTGTTTCTCTGGAAGTTGTCAAGCTTGCTGCCGTGCCTGATCTGCTGGAAGTTGTCGGGAGCGTGCGTGCGAGAACCAGTGCGGTCGTTTCGACACGAATTCCGGGCAGTATCAGCGTCCTTCGCGTGCGGGAAGGCGACCGGGTAAAAAAAGGGCAGTTGCTGGCACAGCTGGATGCCCAGGAAATTCAGGCAACTGCAGCCGTGGCGACCGCCGCTATCGATGAGGCACGCCGTGGTCTTGATGAAGCTCTGTCACGGAAAAAACTTGCAGATACAACATTTGAACGTTATCACAACCTGTTTAAAGAGCAGGCGATCAGCCGGCAGGAACTGGATGTCAGGCAGACCGAAAAAGATATGGCAGACCAGGGAGTTGCGCGAGCCGAATCAAGGATCAAGCAGGCACAGGAGGGAGCGAGAGCTTCCACAACAATGTCGGACTATACCCGGATTATCGCTCCGATTTCAGGAATAATCGCCAGCAAACAGGCAGATCTGGGTGCATCGGTTTTCCCCGGTCAACCGCTGATGACCATTGAAGACGACGGCAGCTATCAGTTAGAGCTTGCTCTTCCGGAGAATATTGTATCCAGAATCAAGCCCGGTTCACCGCTTCAGGTTACCCTTGATGCCATTGGCAGCACTTTTGCCGCGAAGGTTGCTGAGATCGTGCCGACTGCCGATTCCGCCAGCCGCACTTTTGTGGCTAAAATTGTGTTGAATCAGAAGGGGTTGAAATCCGGAATGTTCGGTCGTGGCTCACTCAGTCTTGGAACTTCGACAAACGGTATTGCCGTACCTAAAATAGCCGTGGTTGAACGCGGTGCCCTGACCTCAGTCTGGGCAGTAAACAAAGAGAATATCGCCCGTATGCGGATCGTCAAGGTCGGCAGACAGTCCGGTGATCGTGTGGAAATCCTCTCCGGCTTGTCTGAGGGCGATCGAATCGTCGTGACCGGCGTAGAGAAGGTAACTGAAGCAGCCAGGGTGGAGTAGACTATGGAAAACCTCGGTTTCGCCGGAAAAGTAGCACGGGCTTTCATAAATTCCAAGCTGACACCCCTGATAGTGGGTGCCTCACTGCTGCTCGGTCTTTTCGCAATCAAAATGACCCCGCGTGAGGAAGAACCTCAGATCGTTGTGCCGATGGTGGATATTTTCCTCCCTATGCCGGGTTCATCACCGCGAGAGGTTCAGGAACGTGTGGTCAAACCTTTTGAAGCAAAGCTGTGGGAGATCAAAGGGGTAGAATATCTCTATTCCATGAGCCGCCCCGGCATGGGGATTATTACAGTCCGTTTCCAGGTCGGGCAACCGATGGAGGAATCGCTGGTCAAGCTGTACAACAAGATCATGAGCAATCGTACTCTGCTCCCCTCCGGTGCTTCAGAACCACTTGTTGTGCCGAAATCGATTGACGATGTGCCGATTTTGGCCTTGACTCTCTGGTCAGACCGGTATGACCACGGTACCCTGAGGATGTTGGCAAAGGAAGTGGCCGATGAGCTGAAAAAGAGTGAAAACAGTGCCGAAACAACCATAACCGGCGGATTATCCCGACAGCTGCGAGTCACGCTTGATGCGCCGCGCCTTGCCGGATATGGTTTGTCGCCATTGCAGATCGCCACCGTTTTACAAAAAGGCAACAGTTCGCTGCCATCCGGCACTATCCCCGGTGGCAACAGGGAAATGCTGGTGGATACCGGCGGTTACCTGGCTTCAGCAGATGCGGTCAGGCGTCTGGTTGTGAGTGTTTATGGTGGTAAACCGGTATATCTGTCCGATGTCGCCCGTGTGGAGGATGCGCTCAGTGATGCGGCGGATTACGTATTCATGGGATTGGGCCCGGCAGGTCGTGTAGGGGCGCCGCTTGCTGCGCCCGGTGTGGTACAAGACAGGGCGGGGCAAGCGCCGCCCCTGCAGATCAACCGAAAAGCCGATTACCCGGCAGTAACGGTATCAGTTGCAAAAAGAAAAGGCGCCAACGCCACCTGGGTGGCGGAAGATCTGGTCAAAAAAGTCGAGTCACTCAAAGGTAAAGTTATTCCGTCCGACGTCCAGGTGACGGTTACTCGCAATTATGGAGAAACAGCCCGGGAAAAGAACAACGAGCTCCTCTTCCACATGTTTCTGGCGGCCATTTCAGTCACAGTTCTGATCGCGTTGTTCATGGGATGGCGCGCCGGCGCTGTAGCGGCGATTGCAATTCCGGTCACGCTGGCGCTGACCATGCTGATTTTTTATCTGATCGGCTACACATTGAACAGGATCACGCTTTTTGCACTGATCTTCTCAATCGGAATCCTCGTAGACGATGCCATCGTGGTCGTCGAGAATATTCATCGCTACTTTACCACCACCATCATGAAACCCCTTGATGCGGCGATCCGGGCGGTTGATGAAATAGGCAATCCAACGGTGCTGGCCACCTTTGCAGTTATTGCCTCCATTCTACCCATGGGTTTCGTCGGCGGTCTTATGGGCCCGTATATGCGACCTATTCCGGTCGGTGCCAGTATGGCCATGCTGTTCTCCATGCTGATAGCATTTATCGTTACGCCGTACTTTGCATTCAGATTCATGAAGGGGGAAGCGCACTTCGATACTCACGAAGCACCGGAAGATTCTAAGCTGACCGCATTCTACCGTCGCTGGATGGGTCGACTGATTCATGAGAAGCGGTTGCGCTACGGATTTTTGGGAGGAGTTGTCGCCCTGCTGCTGATTTCCTGCTCCCTGATTTACTTCAAGGCGGTGACGGTCAAAATGCTGCCGTTCGATAACAAAAATGAACTGCAGGTGATCATCGATGCCCCGGATGGCACTTCGCTGGAGCAGACTGCCCGAATGACCCGTGAAATGGGGGACGCTCTGCGTACGGTGCCGGAAGTGACTGATTTTCAGACGTATATCGGCACCAGCGCTCCTTTTAATTTTAACGGTCTGGTGCGGCATTATTATCTTCGTAAGGGAGCAAATCTGGCTGATATCCAGGTGAATCTGCTACCGAAAGACGAGCGCAAGGATCAGTCGCATGCGATTGCCAAACGGATCAGACCGTTAGTGAAGGCTGTTGCTGACAGGTACGGTGCCCGGGTTAAGGTCGCCGAAATTCCGCCGGGCCCGCCGGTGTTGTCAACTCTTGTTGCCGAAGTGTATGGGCCGGATGACGCATCGCGTGCCGGTATTGCCGCAAAGATTAAGGCAATTCTGACCAAAACCGCCGGGGTCGTAGATGTCGACTGGTATCGCGAAGATGATCAGGCGAAGCTCACGTTTACCGTTGACCAGGAGAAGGCGGCTCTTTCCGGTGTTTCTGTAGATGACGCCGCTAAAACACTGCGTATCGCATTGGAAGGAGACAACTCCGGGTTGCTGCACCTGCCGAAAGAGAAGGAGCCGGTCGCTATAAACCTTCGTCTGCCTGCGGGACAGCGTAGTTCAGTGACAGCGCTCTCTTCGGTATATGTTTCCGGAACGAAAGGAAACGTGCCGCTGTCACAGGTGGTGCGTGTCTCTTTTGGTAATGAAGAGAAAACACTCTACCGTAAAAACCTGAAAAACGTTGTGTATGTCACTGCTGATGTTGCTGGAGAGATTGAGGCCCCGGTCTATGCAATTCTGAAAATGCAGAAAGAGATCGATTCCATTGCTACGCCGGACGGAAAGAAGATCGAGGTGATGGCATCGCGTCAGCCCTGGAGTGAAGAGCATATCGGGATGAAGTGGGATGGTGAGTGGCATATAACATACGAAGTTTTTCGCGATCTGGGGATTGCTTTCGGTGCGGTCATGGTACTGATCTACATTCTGGTCGTGGCCTGGTTCAAGGACTTCACAACTCCGCTGGTGATTATGGCGCCCATACCTCTGACGCTGATCGGAATCCTGCCGGGGCATGCCGCTTTCGGAGCATTTTTTACCGCGACGTCAATGATTGGATTCATCGCCCTGGCCGGTATCATCGTGCGCAATTCAATCATTTTGATTGATTTTGCCGAGATGAAACGCCGAGAGGGCATGGCGCTTGACGAAGCGATTATCGAGGCAGGCGCGGTCAGATTCCGCCCCATGCTGCTGACAGGTGCTGCAGTGGTAGTAGGCAGTTTCGTGATCGTCTTTGATCCTATTTTTCAGGGATTGGCACTCGCCATGATGTTTGGCGAGATTGCCTCTACGACGCTTTCACGTGTGACTATACCGATACTCTATTATCTGGTGCAGAATTGGAAGGAACGACATGACAAGCTGAAAACGGTGGAGGAGTAATGTTCTGGCATAAAAAAAGTACTTTATCTGTTGAAGATCTTGAACTGGGCAAGCTCTGTCAGGCGGAAGCCGAGCAGTTGTACCGGTCGGGAAAATATCATTGCGCGGAAGCGGTGCTGGAAGTTGCACGGAGACATTTTGCGGCAGAACTTCCTGAGTCAATTGTAGGTACCGTGTCCGGTTTCGGCGGCGGTTCCAGTTCAGGGTGTATCTGCGGAGCTGTTTCAGGTGGTACGGTTGCACTCGGCCTGATAGTAGCGGATAAGAAAGAGACCACCCGTCTCACCAAAGAGCTGCACACATGGTTCAAGGAAAAATACGGTGTCACCTGTTGTAAAATCATCCGTCAGAACCACAAGGGTGTCTGCCCGAAGCTGACCGGTGAAGTCGCTGGTAAAATTGCGGAAATGCTCGGAAGAAAATAGCTTATGAAAGGAAACGTATATGAATGATGTATTGATAATAATTGGAATTTTCGTGTTCTGGATAGTCCTTCAGAAATTCATTCTGCCACGACTCGGGGTGCGTACCTGAATGTCCGATACATGTGACCCCGGGGACCGGGGCAAAAAAAACAACACTGACAAAAACAGCCCGGAATAATAGTGGCGACTGAGGAGTAATACCATGAAAGAAGAATTCTACATTGAACGTATCGTGCGCATTGTAGCCGGATCATTTATCATGATCTCGCTGGCTCTCGCCCATTTCCATTCACCCAACTGGCTCTGGTTCACCGGCTTTGTCGGCCTGAATCTCTTTCAGTCCGGCTTAACCCAGTTCTGCCCGATGTTTAACATTCTACAGAAAATGGGTGTGCCCCGTTTCCCGAAAAGCACCTGTTGTAAATGAAAGGTCGCATTACTATCCTCTGCGAAAACTCGGTTGGACCATTGTCGGGAACTCTGGGGGAGCATGGATTCGCCGCTCTGATCGAACCGTCGGAGGGAGCTCCGCTGTTGTTTGACACAGGGCAGGGGTTAACTCTGCTGCATAATGCACGGCGGATGAACAAGGATCTCGCAAAAGTCCGGCAGGTGGTGATTTCGCATGGTCATTATGATCATGCCGGCGGCCTGAAGTCGTTACTGACGGAATATGGTGCAAAGATCGTTTGCGGCCATCCGGACATGTTCAGCCCCCGTTTTCGGATCAAGGATACCGGAGAATGTTATCCGATCACCATGCCGGCGGGCCAGGAGGAGTTGGAGGCATCCGGAGCGGAATTCGATCTTTCAACAGAATTCCGTGCCATAGCCCCCGGAATTTACCTGACCGGTGAGGTGCCACGAGTGACCGAATTCGAAACCGGAGATCAGGGTCTGTACCGTGATTGTACCGGACAGGAGCTTGACAATACTCCGGACGACCAGTCGCTGCTGCTGGAAACCGAAAAGGGACTTGTACTGGTGCTGGGATGCTGTCACGCGGGTTTGGTGAATACGTTGGAACACGTTGCGTATATGACCGGGAGGCGCGATATCTACGCGGTAATAGGTGGCACGCATCTCGGTTTCTGCAGTCAGGAGCAGATCGGAAAAACGGTTGCTGCGCTCCAGACTCTGGGGATAAAGAAGCTGGCGGTAAGTCACTGTACCGGTTTTGCCGCTTCTGCCCGCCTGTCGCGGGAGATGCCGAAAGAGTTTCAGGTTGCTATGGTAGGCTATACACTGGAAGTGTAAAACAATAATTAAGGAGTGAAACAGAATGAAAAGGGTTTTATTGACACTACTGATGCTGGCAGCGATGGTGACTCAGGTTATGGCCGCTGAAAAGAACATTTCATCCCGTGATGCGAAAGTGTTGCTTGACAAAGATAAAGGAATTTATCTGCTGGATGTGCGTACTCCCCAGGAATATAACCAAGGTAAATTGGCCGGGTCAGTGCTGATTCCGATGGGTGAATTTGAACGTCGCATTGGTGAAGTCCCGAAAAACAAAACTATTGTGGTGTATTGCGCCGTGGGATCGCGGTCAAAGCCAGTGGCTAATTTTCTGGCACAACAGGGGTACAAAGATGTCTACAATATGACTGATGGTATTGTCGGCTGGTATCGAAATGGTTTTCCGGTCCAGCGTTGACACAGAAATTACATATTCTCAAGATTGTCAATCCCTGTGGGTAAAATATTCTGCCTCGTATGGTGATCCATATCACCACTCTACGTTACTGTTTCTCCTCTGTTACATTCCACCTGTATATAGCCCGCCATATATAGCAAAAACGCAAAATATGGCGGGCTATATTACCTGCCCTTATCGAAAAATATAAATTATTTCAATATTTTCAGAAGGTTGAGCTGTGACCAGTACCGGATGCTTCTGGCACGTTAGTTGAAATACTACGGGATACGGTCTGTTGTGCCGTCAATAAATGATTTTGTGCCGGTTGATGTGAAATACAGCTTATTTCAGGGGATAGATTAAAAATACCCACACCAAAAGCCATTTAACGGGCACGTTGCGTCAAATGGCTTAATTTTTTTTTAAAATTACATTCTATTTTTATGAGCCGTTTTTTTTTATAATTTAAAACATATATAAAACAATATAGTTGCATACAATATAGTTTTATATAGTTGGTATACACTATATATGGAGCCATGTTTGCAAAAATAAGTTTGTTTCGACAAATCCCTTATTAGGAGGAGGCAACATGAAGAAGAAGGCCATTGGAATAATTGCGGTTACGTTTATGTTGGGATTGATGGTGCCGTTTGCAGCACACGCTGCTGACGCAGATCTGCAGTTAAAAATTGACAAACTGTACAAGGAGGTTTCGGACCTCAAGGGGGAAGTCAAAAAAATTGAGGATAAATCAATCGGCAAATGGCTTACCATCGGCGGCGATTACCGCTTCCGTGTTGATAGTCTGCATGGACAGACCGTAGACTACACAAACGCCCCGGCCTTTATGGGGGCATTGCAGAGAGATCCTGTTTTTACAAATTTCTTTGCAAATCCGCAAACCCAGGCTTTGCTTAGTACAACTTCGTATTCTGGTGTGGCTGGTCTGACTCCCAATGTGATGATGGGTAATCTTATTGGGTATTTAATGGATCCTCCGGCTTCTGGTGGGCAAGGTATGACTCAAGCTGCTGCTCAGGCCAAGCTGCAACAAATTGGAGGTAGCGCTTACGTTCCTGCATACAAACCAAAGAACGAAACACTATACACCAACAAGTTAGGTATCGATCTTCATGCCAAAGCTACCCAGGATGTTACCGTCAACGTAAAACTTGATATGTACAAATCCTTCGGTTCCCAGAACGACACCGCAACTACCGGCAACTACTTCGCTGACCGTGTTGGCTCATTTGATGGCACACAAGGACACGTACCGACCGACAGCCTGCTGAATGTTGACCGAGCTTATGCGACCTGGAGTAATATTGCAGATCAGCCACTATGGTTCTCGGTCGGCCGCCGTCCTTCGACCAATGGAGCCCCAAGCAATCTTAAACTTAACAATGAACGCCCCGGCAACGGTGGAACCCCGGCCTTGCTGGTTGATTATGCCTTTGATGGTATGACGCTCGGATATGCCCCTGACATCGATGCACTGCCTGGCGCCTATGCCAAGGTCTGTTACGGCAGAGGATTTGACAGCGGCTTCAAAGTCACCTCAAACAGTATTAAAGACACCGATATGTTGGGTGTCGCTGTTATCCCGGTTGATACTGACCCGCTGCGCGTATGGCTGCAGTGGAATCGTGGCTTTAATATTTTTGATTTTCCCGTGATGAACAATACCACTGCGTTCGGCTCAACCGCACCTTCCGTCAATCTTGGCAGCATCGACTGGTTTGGAGCCGGAGCTATGAGTACCCTCAAGAAAGCTGGTCCGGGCAGCCTGAATTTCTTTGCTGATTTTGGTGTGAGTGTTACTCACCCTAACGATAATGTTTCAGCCAACGCCGGTTTTCAGGGGCTTGGTACCGGCGGATTTCTGACTCCGGAAGCCCCTTCTGACAAAACAGGGTGGGCGGTTTATGCAGGTATTCGCTATGATCTCCCCTCAAAAACAAAGATCGGTTTCGATTTCAATCATGGCTCAAAAGATTGGATCACTTTCGCCCCTGCGGCAGATGACATGTGGACAAGCAAACTCGGAGTACGTGGCAATGTATTTGAGCCCTATATTATTCAGGAGCTTAACCTGAAACCGATTTCCAGCTACTTTGCCAAGGCGTTCTTCAAGATCGGCTACCAGTATTATGATTTTGAGTACACCAACAGCAACAACTGGGTCGGCGCCCCCGTGAAAATTTCTTCTATAAAGACGTCAGATATGTTGCTACTTGCGCCTGTGAAGACAGCACATGATGTATATGCAACATTTGAAGTAAAGTTCTAGATGAAGTCGGCTGTCGGGGAGCCTTAAAAGCTCCCCGACATTTTTTTAACGGACGGGTTGCATGATAAAGGATGTCTGCTAGACTTCATGTAACAGGATTTCAACAAGGAGAATTCAAAATGAAAAAAATACTTTCAGTGGTTATGGTTATGGCGCTTATGCTGGTCTCTTCGTTTATCGTAGTGAGAACAGCCAGTGCGGAAGAGTTTAAAATGACTGGTACAATTTCAAAAATCGAGCTTGCTGCAGATGGCAAGTCGGCAACAGCGCTGCTGAAAGACAGCAAGACGGAAGAGTTGATCACAATTACCGTAACCGATGAACTTACCCTTGACAAATTTAAAGATAAACGCATCGTCGAGGGTGATGAAATTCGCACAAAATATGAAACTGACGGCGGCAAGAACATCAGCAAGATGTTCAAAAAGACGGCCGGCTGCTAGTTAGACCTATACTATCCAAGGAGGACACGATTCATGACTGGAAAAATGCTTTTGATTACCATAGCCGCCTGCATGTCAGCAGCGGCAGTATATGCAGCAGGACCGGTCGTACCGGCAGCAGCGCCTGTCAAATCGACCATCGCTAAACAGTGTGCCCTTTGTCACAAAGCTGAGCAGGGTGCTGTGCGTGGGAATTTTGATCTCGTAACATTCAAGGCCAAAACCATCCAGGTGAAGATCGATGATGCCGTAGAGCTGTTCAAGTTCGATGAAGACGAAATCAAAGTCATAAACGGTGCCGGCAAGACCGGTGATGGTGAGTTTCTAAAAGATAATCTTGTTAAAAAAGGTCATGAAATCAAGGTTGAATATACGGAAAAGAATGGTGTAAAGACTGCGGTAAAGCTTATTGAAAAGCCCCCGGTTCAGGTTTCTGATGAGATATTGTATAATACGGCTGATGTTGAAAAACTTGTGGCACAGGGGCCTGAAAAAGGTAAATATTTTCTGTTTGACTCTCGTCCGCTGATACGTTTCCAGCAGGGATACATACCAACGGCTGTTAATTTACCGTTTCCTGCTTTTGATAAAATGGCTGAAAAGTTACTGCCAAAAGACAAAAGTTCTCTGATTGTTTTCTACTGTCAGGGCGTGACATGTAACCTGAGCCCGGGCTCAGCTGCAAAAGCTGCTAAACTTGGGTACACTAACGTGAAGGTCTATAAAGGTGGCATTCCGGCATGGCAGGAGAGAAACTACGGGTTGCTTACGTCTCAGTTCCTGAAAGAAGCCTGGATGGATAAAGATATCCCCGTTGTATTGCTTGATGTTCGCGCCGAAAAGGCTGCTGCCAAAGGTTTCATAAAAGGTGCTGTTGCCTTTCCTGCCAACGAATCTGTAACGTTGGTAGAAAAGCTGGATATCAAGAAGAACGCGCCGATTGTGGTATATAATCAGGACGGTGGTAAGGATGCAACCGTTGTTGCGACGGCAATCATTAAGGCCGGATACAAAAATGTACTGGTCTTAAGCGGTGGTTTTGATGCATGGCAGGCGGCAAAATATGAGGTTGCCAGCGGCAAGCAGACGGTCAATGCGGTGTACGTACCAAAGCCGCGGCCGGGTGAAATAAACTTAGATGAATTCAAGCAGTACGCAGCGGAACTGCCGGCCAACGTCATGATCATCGATGCGCGTACTGTTGCTGAAGGTAAAGCCGGCATGCTCAAAACCGCCAAACTGATTCCGGCTGAAGAGATCAAGGACCATCTGGCCGAGATTCCCCGGGACAAACTGATTGTGTTTTACTGTAATACCGGTGCGATAGCTGAGGTGGCCTATAACACGTTGAAGAGTCAGGGTTACACAGACGTAAAGTTTGCCAACGCCAAGGTGGAATTTGAAAAGAGCGGCAGCTACAAAATCACCGGGGAATAACGTTTGGTATGGCGTATCCCATAACCGGGATACGCCGTTTTAATGAATATTATATTCAAAAATATATATAATGCGGTGGCAGGCGCCGAAAAAAATGTCGATAAAACAATCGAGAATCAATAATAGTATTCAAAAAGGAGCGATTATGAAATACAGTAGCAGGATGGCGTCTTTCATGGTCTTTGCATTACTTCTGGTCGCATACCAGGTCTTCGCGGGACAGGATCACACGGAATTTCTTAAAGGGCCTTTCAAAAGCGGGCCGGAAGTTACCAAGGTCTGCATCGAATGCCACGAAAAACAGGCTGCCGACTTCATGAAGACCACCCACTGGAAGTGGACCGGCACCCCCAACCACGTCAAGGGGATGGAGAAGAGCAAGAAAGAGTACGGTAAAGCCAACATGATCAACGCCTTCTGTACCTCGATCCAGGGGGGGAAGGACGGCCTGGTACATGAATCCTGCGGCAAGTGCCACGCCGGCTACGGTTGGACCAGCACCAATTATGACTTTACCAAAAAAGAGAACATAGACTGTCTGGTCTGCCATGCCCTCAAAGGGAACTATCAAAGGGCGTCAGAAGCATGTGTCGTGGACACCAAAGCCATGGATAGAGGCTCTATGGACCTCGACCTGGCCGCCAAGAGTGTCGGCCTTCCCGCTCGCAGAAACTGCGGTTATTGCCATTTCTTCGGCGGCGGAGGCGATGCTGTCAAGCATGCCGGACTCGATTCCACCTTGGAAAAACCCGACAGAAAACAGGACGTGCATATGGGTACCAAGGCGAGCGGCGGTCAGGATATGTCCTGCCAGGCCTGCCATGTCACCAGGGAGCACAAGATCAGCGGTGCCTCCAGCACGATGGCCCATTATGATTCCCGCGTGAACTGCGAACAGTGCCACTCCGGCGCCAAGGCACTGCACCAGAAGGCCAAAAATGGCAAAATATTGAACAGGCACCTGGCCGCCGTCGCCTGCCAGACCTGTCACATCCCGGTATTTGCCAAGGAGCAGGCAACCAAGATGAGTTGGAAATGGTCCGATGTGGGCAAAGACATAAAGGTTGAGGAGCAGTTCGATAAGGAAACGTTCGCAAAGAAGAAAGGATCCTTCACCTGGGGAATGAACGTCAAGCCGGTTTATGCTTGGAGTAACGGTATGATCGAGCGCTACATGATCGGCGACAAGATCAGGGATCCGGGCAAGCCGGTCTACATGGCACGTCCGGCCGGCGACATTAAGGACAAGACCGCCAAGATATTCCCCTACAAACTCTATACCGGTGATCAGCCGATGGACGCCAAGTACAAGTATCTGAGCATCTTCCAGCAGTACAAGTCCCTCTGGGCGGACTACAACTGGGAAAAGGCCTTGAAGGGTGGGGCGGAAGGTTCTGGATTGCCATACAGTGGCACGTACCAGTTCGTGAACACTGTCACTTACATCGCTGCGGAGCATGAGGTGTCGCCGAAGGAAGAAGCCCTTCAGTGCGGTGAATGTCACATGGGAGGCGACCGCATGAACTGGAAGGCGCTCGGCTACAAAGGTGATCCAATGATGGTAGGCGGACGTAAACTGGCAGGCAAAAAGTAAAACCGATTCACTTCAATAGCTGTTGCGCTACGATTAAAGCCGCCCTCTTGTTGAACGGGCGGCTTTAATCGTATGACAAACGATCTTCAGAAGGCAAGTAAGGTAATGTGAGGCAGTTACCGCAGCAGCCAGATGGTCAGCGGCAGGGTGATAAACGACAGGCAGGTCTGGACAGTGATGATCGCCGCCATGCTGTCATGATCGCCCCCCATCTGCCGGGAGAGGATGTAGGCGGAAGGAGCCGTCGGTACGCTGAACAGCAGTACTACCACGCTCAATGACACGCCGGTAAGCCCCAGATATGTTGCCAGACCCCAGGCAATCAGGGGTTTGCAGATAAACTGTACCGTGCTGGTTACCGCCAGTGGATGCCAGTGCAGCATGAGGTTTTCGGCACGGTAGGCCGCACCCACCGCCATGAGTCCGACCGGGAAAGCTGCTTTCCCCCCGAGAGCCAGAATGCCGTCGATGGCCAGTGGCAGCTTCAGCCCTGAAACATTCAGGCCCACCCCGATGACACAGCCGATAATAAGCGGATTCTGGAGCAGATCGACCAGCAGTCGTTTGAAATCGATGCCCTTACTGTCGTTTACCGCAAGCGAGAAGGCCGAAACACAGAGCACGTTGATCAGGATGATCATGAATCCTGCCCCCATGGCGGCCAGGAACAGTCCGTCCCTGCCGAACAGGTTCTCCGCCAGAGCCAGTGCGACAAAGGTATTGAAACGCACCCCCCCTTGAAAGAGCGAGGTGAAGGCTGCCCCCCCCATCTGCCGGTTTACAAGCCACCAGAGCGTTATCAGGATCGCACTCGCCAGTACCGCGCCTTCCACAGTCAGGAGGATCTTCAGCCAGGGGAGGGTGCCGATCTGTTTTCCGGCCAGGTTGTGGATCAGGGTGGCCGGCATGAGCAGGAAGTAGGTCAGCTTTTCAGCCGATGGCCAGAACGTCGGGGGGAGGAAATTGGTGCGC
>VFJW01000095.1 GCA_009885845.1 Geobacter sp. | reverse complement strand
GCCATCGGCGACCCGGTCTACCCGGTCTACAACGACACCAACGTCATGATCGGCCGCACCGGCGAGGCAGATGACAAGGGGTACTACAAAGGGATCGTCTACATGCCGTGCAATGAGGCCAATGGTTTCATCCCTTCGCTCCCCACAGAGAAGGTTGACATCATCTATCTCTGCCTCCCCAACAACCCGACCGGCACCGTGGCAAGCAAGGCAGAGCTCAAAAAATGGGTCGATTATGCCAACGCCAACGGCTGCGTGATCTTCTTCGACGCCGCCTACGAAGCGTTCATTACCAACCCCGATATCCCCCGCCCCATCTACGAGATCGAAGGGGCCAAGAAGTGCGCCATCGAGTTCCGCTCGTTCTCCAAGACCGCCGGCTTCACCGGCGTCCGCTGCGGCCTGGTGGTCGTGCCGGAAGAGGTCATGGGCACCACGACGACCGGCGAGAAGTACAGCTTCAACAAACTCTGGCTGCGCCGCACCACCACCAAGTTCAACGGCGCCTCCTACCCGGTCCAGCGCGCCGCCGCCGCGGTCTACTCCGACGAGGGGTGGAAGCAGACCAAAGAAATCATCGATTATTACATGGAGAATGCCCGCATCATTCGTGAAGGGCTGAGAGAGGTCGGCGTCACCTGCTTCGGCGGCGTGGATGCCCCCTACATCTGGCTCAAGACCCCGGGCAATATGACCAGTTGGGAATTCTTCGACAAGCTGCTGACCGAATGCAACGTAGTCGGTACCCCCGGCAGTGGCTTCGGCCCGAGCGGGGAAGGGTACTTCCGGTTGTCGGCCTTCGGCCATCGCGAGAATGTGATTGAGGCGGTGGAGAGGATAAAGAAGAATTTGAAGTAGTGACGAGGGCGCCCAGCGAGGCGCCCTTTTTCATTCCATGCATTGACAATTCAGGAATTGCTCTGTAAAATGTCTATGCTGATATAGACATTTATTGGAGGTTGAAATGAACGCTTCAATTCTCGATTTGCGTTACAAAACAAGTGATATTCTGGCTGCACTGGACAAGCGTGAGTCGGTCACCATTCTCTATCACGGCAAGCCGAAGGGCACCATCGTACCGCTGGAAGATTCCACTGCCGGCATGGTTTGCGAACACGAGTTTTTCAATATGTATGCCGGTGAAACCGAATTGGTAGATGAGGTCATGGAGCGTCTGCGGGGCGGGCGTCATGATCTTTGATACCGACATCTTTATCTGGGTGCAGCGGGGAAACGCAAAGGCCGCTACGTTGATCGACGGCACAAAGGATCGCTTCCTGTCCGTTCAGACCTACATGGAGCTGCTCCAGTGCGCCAAAGACAAGCAGCAGCTTCGTCTGGTGAAGCGTTTTATCTCGGATTTCCGCTTTTCGGTCCTGCCGCTGACGGAGAACATTGGCCATCGGGCGCTGGTTTATGTTGAGGAATACGGTTTGTCGTCAGGTATGCGGGCGGGTGATGCCATCATTGCCGCAACCGCGTCGGAGAACAACATGCCGCTGGTGACCGGTAATGCCAAACACTTCAAGGTGGTCAAAGAGTTGGAGTTGAAGGCTTTCAGACCGTAGAATCATCCATGTCTGAACGTCGACGGGAGCAAGGTTATGGCAGAAAATAGTGACAAGACGATGATCAGGTTGATCGGCCTGGTGCTGCTGGTCGGTGGCGCCGGCTTCGCGTACTGGGGCTACCAGATGTCCCACTCGTTTACCTCGAATTTATCACGGGCGTTTAAGAGCGCCTACTTTTGGTGCGTCGTCGCGTGATACGAATATTGGTTTCGGGTTAGCGTGAGGGGAATGGTTAATTGACTTTTTGGGTGTTTGTTAATATTGTTGCGGCGGGTGCTGACGTGATTTTTTGAAGAAGGACTGAGGAAGGGCGGCCGATTGGCTGCCCCGTTCCTATCAACGGCATCTTTGAAATAATTCTTTCAGTAAACGAGAGATGGCGGTATGTTTACTTTTGAATGGGACAAACGAAAAGAGTTGGCAAACATTCGCAAACATGGTGTTTCGTTCCATGAGGCGTCAATGGTTTTCCTGGATCTTCTTTCAATGACCTTTTATGATCCCGATCATGCCGAGGATGAGGATCGCTATATCACCCTGGGCATGACAAAAAATGGACGGCTTCTTTTTGTTTCGCATGCCGACAGGGAAAATCGGGTCAGGATAATCAGCGCACGCGAGGCAAGCAAGCTGGAAAGGAATGGTTATGAAGGGTACAGCCAGAAAAACTGATGAACTGAGGCCGGAATACGATCTGACACAACTCAAGGGTGGAGTGCGCGGCAAATATGCCGAACGGGCACGACAGGGGAGTAATATCATCCTTCTTGACAAGGATGTTGCCGATGTATTCAAAGACGATAAGGCGGTCAACGAAGCCTTGAGGACATTGATCCGCCTGAATCCCAAAAGGGAGCGGCTGGCGGCATAGGAAAACAGATTCAAGGGCTTAAATACTGTTGCGGCGGGCGCTGACGTGATCTTTTCTTTCTTCGACAAATCCTTGAACGTTTGCAACATGGTCGGGACGCCGGGTTCCGGTTTCGGATCGAACGGGGATGGATACTTCAGGTTGTCGGCCTTCGGCCATCGCGAGAATGTGATTGAGGCGGTGGAGAGGATAAAGAAAAATTTGAAGTAGGTTGAATTGAGAAGGGCGCCCATTGCGGTGCCCTTTTGATCTTATTAGTTACTCTAAGGTGTCGAAGTGAAAAAAACGCTACATATGAATCCGCAAACAATAGTTTTACCTGATATTACTTCAGGTGCATCTCAGAATCCCAAAATCTATAAGAGTCCTGCTGTAAAACCTTTTCTTAAATGGGCTGGTGGGAAGACAAATGTGATGTCGTCAATAATTCCGCATGTACCACCTCTGAAAAAGGGGGGGGGGTGCTATTGGGAGCCTTTTGTAGGCAGTGGCGCCCTTTTTTTTACTGTAAAACCGTCAAATGCGGTACTTTCTGATGTCAACTATAAGCTTATTGAGTGCTATAAAGCTGTCCGAGAAAATCCTGAAACAATATATGAGTTGTTAAACCATCACTTTGAAAAGCACAGCTCAGATCACTTCTATAAAACTAGAGTTGAGTTCAATTCTATCAATGACAAATTTTATTTGGCATCGTGTTTTATCTATCTGAATAAAGCAGGATTTAATGGTCTATACTCCTCGTACTTTTCCTTGCGCTGCCTGCTCTTGTCGGCATTCTGCTCGGATAGAATTTACTTGCCGCCCCCCTCTTGCCTGTGGCACACTATTAAGTACTTAATCAGGCATCGGAAGGAGTGCTGTTATGAATACCATCCCGGCACAGGAGATCAAACGGCGCGGCATTGCCGCAGTTGACGCCATGATCACAACGGGTGACGTACATGTCATCCGCAACAACAAGCCCGAGTACGTTGTGCTGACCGAGGCGCGTTACCAGGAATTGGTGGCCGAAGCCGAGGAAGCGTATGTCGCTCGGGTGAAGGCATCACTTGAGGATGTGAAGGCGGGACGGGTACGAAAATTTGCCTCTGTTGATGAACTGCTGAAGGCGCTCGACCTTGACGGAGAATGAGCATGTTCAGCGTTACCACATCGGAAAAGTTTCTCCGGCAGGCAACCAGGTTCTTCAGGAAACACCCTGATCTTAAACCCCGCTTCGCCGCGACTGTCAGCGCTATGCAACAGGACCCGTTTCAGCCGGGCCTTGGCCTTCATCAACTCACCGGCAAACTTTCCGGATGCCATGCCGTCAGACTGACCTATTCATACCGCATTACTCTGACTCTACTGATCAGCGAGCATGAGATCATCCTGCTGGACATTGGCAGTCATGACGAGGTCTACCGGTAGTAATATACTAAACGACAAAAAGCGACCAATAGGCCGCCTTTCCCATTTACCACCAAGCTACAACTATTATTTCTCCAACAATTTCCTCGCAAGACCATGCAGTTCCGCGTTTGCCAGCGCAACCACTTTTTTCTTTACCGAACGAGAATAATACTCCTGTTCCGTCTTTGTCAGGGGCAACCCTTCCAGCCTCTTCTTAAACAACTCCTTCTGCTTCGGTGAAAACATCTGCGACAGGGCAAAGGCCAGGGAATACTCCTCGTACTTTTCCTTGCGCTGCCTGCTCTTGTCGGCATTCTGCTCAAAATAGAGTTCAAATAACCCCTTCAACCGTTCCGGGTCGAGATCCACATCACCCCACGCGAGAGTCCGGTTGTGGGCAAGGTCATTGCGCCACAGCTTTACCATGGCTGAATCTTCACCGGAGAGCTGCTTTTTGTACCTGCTCGACCAGGAAAAACTCAGGTGATAGAAAGAATAGAGGGACAACGACAACAGCAAGAGCCGGTGGAAACGATCCTTATCATCCTGGACGGGTAACTGCTTCTCAACCAGATCATACGCAAACTGATAGGTGTCAGCGGCATTTACCAACAGTACGGGAAACCCCTCCCAAAGCCTGGTGTCCCGGCTCTTCACAACCTCTGCCAGCGTTTCGTTGACATCCAGTTCTTCACTCGGCTCGAACATCGGCATGCCGAGCCTGCTCAAACTCTTCATAAGTTTTGCGTCAGTCATACAGACCTCTCTTTTGCAGCAGCTCAAGGAAGTGCTGCATGTGCGGTCTCAGCCGCGCTTCCGCGACGTCAAAGCCGACCAGCTCGTTGAAGTGCCTTACCAGTCGGTCAATATCAAGATCTGCCCTGTGCGCTTCCGCCAGACTCAGGCAGTCATCGAAATCGACCCTGGTCCCGCGCATCAGCTTGCTGGAGATAAGATCGTAGTCGTTCAAAATCCCGAGGTACAGATGAGAATATTCCTTGAGCGGACTGTTACCGGCTTTTT
>VFJW01000100.1 GCA_009885845.1 Geobacter sp. | reverse complement strand
CGAATGAATATTTGATGTTTTCATCCGTGGGATAAATCCCACGGCTACCATAGAACGCCCCTAACGTGGCTTTATAATCTTGATGCAAAGACCAAACCGGACAATGCTGTGTTAAAATAATTTTTTTAGGTTGATAAACGGTGATAATCTTGTTGCTATAAGAAAGGAGTCCCATTATGGCTGTTGCCCTGAAACTCGACGCAATGAGCCTTGCCGATAAGCTTGAAACGATGGAGACACTGTGGGATGACCTCTGTCACCATGTGCAGGATGTTGGCGTTCTGGAATGGCATCGCGAGGTGCTCGCCGAACGAGCGGCTGCTGTGAAGGATGGCACAGCCCTGATCGACGACTGGGAAGTTGCCAAGGTGAAAATCCGTGAATCGCTGATTTTAAGGAGGCAAATAAAATGACAAATCTTGCTCGCACTGTAATGGATGAAGCCTTATCACTTCCACCGCTTGAACGTGCCGGTCTTATTGAAGAACTTCTTGCAAGCTTCGATCGTCATTCCCGTGCTGCAGTTGATAGAGCTTGGGCAATTGAGGCAGAAAGACGCATTGACGATTTTGATGCAGGTGAATCAACAGCAATTTCACTTGAGGAGTCACGGGCGAGGATAAATTGTCGATGAAGCTACGAATCCTGGAGGAACCAAAGGAGGAACCAAAGGGGACGTTGTTGATTAGTTGACTAACTCGAAACAGAAAAAAGAGAATTAAGTTCATCGTAGAACAATAAGGAAACAAAATATCAGCGAATGATCCGGCAATTGCACGATTCATATGCGGATGTGCGGACAGAGCAGTACACAACGCGCTCAACCGGACACGCAAAAAAACTGCGCGCCGGTTAGTGCTGAAAGGGCGACTGGGCAATGAAGGAAGCAAACCGCTTCTACGAAGCTCAGGCTACTGGACTTGGCAGTTACTTCATCGACTCGCTTTATTCTGATATCGATTCGTTGCGGTTTTTTGGAGGTGTTCGTGGCCTGCTGTCTAACGGAAAAGGAGCATAAACGATGACGGAAGACATCCGCTGGAAACAACGCTTTGATAACTACAAACGCGCACTTTATCAATTGACTCTCGCCGTGCAACTGATGCAACAGCGCTCTCTATCAGATCTGGAACTACAGGGACTGATTCAGGGCTTTGAATTTACCCATGAACTTGCCTGGAATGTCCTGAAAGACTACCTGGAACTTGAGGGGATTCAAGGGCTCATAGGCTCAAGAAGCACGGTGCGTGAGGCATTCAAGAGGGGGCTGATTAGAGATGGCGAAGCCTGGATGGATATGATTGAAAAACGAAACCTCTCCAGTCATACCTATAACCAGGACGTTGCAGAAACTTTGGTATCAGCTATCTACGGAAGTTATTATCCGGCATTTATGGCACTCCAGGAACGTTTTGAGAAAGAGCTTTGATCGTGCCTGCATTCGGACTTACTGACAAAGTTATAACGACCATTCGGCAGATATTTGTTGAGTTCCCCGTGGTGGAAAAAGCGATCCTGTACGGTTCGCGCGCTAAAGGGAATTACAAGCATGGTTCTGATATTGACCTGACCCTTGTTGGCGATATGCTTGACATCAATACCCTTGGCAGTATTGCAGACAGACTTGATGAATCGTCGATTCCCTATCAGGTTGATCTCTCGATTTTTGACCAACTCAAACATGCAGGGTTAAGGGAACATATCGAGCGGGTCGGGGTGGTTTTTTATGAGCGTGAATCCGATTCACGCGGAGACGCGGAGGACGCGGAGAAAAGCGGAGTGGGGAGATGAAGGCTGGGTGGATACAGGACTGATGGAACCGCTGCTGGTTCTGGCGATGGGGGTAGCGGTCGGCATCGTGGTACTGGCGATACTGCTGCCTATTTTTGAGTTGAATCAGCTGATCAAATAACTGTCACTTCAGATATTGACGACTAACCTTAAAGTGATTAAATAATATAACTCGCTTGACAGACCTGTTTAGGTCGAGGAGGAATTGGAATGAAAAACAGGCCAATTGTTTATGCGATGTGCCTTTTGATCGGTTTTATATCGGGATGTGGTGGCGAGAGTGGCGGTGATTCTGCTACTGTTACTGCAACTGCTGTTGGAGGAAGCCCTTTAATAGCTGCTTATAGTTTTGACGAGACAACTGGTTCTTCTGCGACGAATAGTGCGAGCGACAAATACCAAGGTGCTGTTATTGGTGCATCTAGAGTTCCTGGTAAAGTGGGAAACGCCCTGCAATTTGGAGCTCCATCTGCCAGGGTCAACATCTATACATTCTACGGTGACGGTCAGCACATGTCGTTCTCTAATGACACCATCAGCATTGGAGCTTGGATCAAAGCTGATACCATGACACTCGGAACTTATTCTCACATTGCAGGCAATGGCTATGGCGGAAGTGAGACATTCCGGCTTCAGCTAAATACAGATAAGATTGAGTTTCTATTAAACGATGGAAGTAGCTACAGCACAATAATTACAAGCGCTCAACAGTTGTTACCAAGTACTTGGTATCATGTAATGGTGACATATGACGGTACGACAGCTAAACTTTACATCAATGGTGGTCTAGATAAATCCGTAACCATTTCATTCCACTTCGACAAGATTTGGAACACGATTTATGTCGGTGCCAGACCTGACCAAAATTATTCATACACCTATCAGTTCCACGGTATCATCGATGAGTTGAAACTCTTCAACTCCATTTTGTCCTCGACAACAATTCAGGCCTACTATGACTCCACGAAGTAGGTCGAAACAAGCTTCTCCAAGCCTCATATGCGATCTGGCCGTTTGTCTGGAAACCCACAGGGGTGAATTCACCTATGCTGGCGAAAAGGAAGGACAATGTATGAGTGCGAAAATAAAATACACCGATGAACCTTTGGGCGAACTCAAGATTGTACGAGATTTTCTCCCATCTCCAGCGGAGTTAGCTTTCAGTAAGGAATCCGTCAAGGTGACGATTTCTCTCAGCAAGAAGAGTGTTGGGTTTTTCAAAACAGATGCATCAAAATATCATACGCAATATCAGCGAATGATCCGGGAATTGCTCGATTCATATGCGGATGTGCAGACAGAGCAGCGAATCGGGTAGCCGGGGGTTTTTCTCCCCCAGCCCCCACACCACCCGGCATGCGGGTCCGCACCGGGCGGTTCGATAGAATTACCGGGCCGTAGCCGGGTAATGGATCTTCACCCACAGTTCTTTGACAGATAGTAACCCTTG
>VFJW01000048.1 GCA_009885845.1 Geobacter sp. | reverse complement strand
TGTATTGGCTCAGCGTGAATAGGACTTTTGGTTCGTTTGTGATAAACCATCACGAACGGAGGAAAGTCCATGCGAAAGAAACGCCACAATTACACCCCAGAAGAGAAGGTTTCCATCTTGAGACGTCACTTGGTCGAGCACGTACCTGTATCCGATCTGTGTGACAAGCATCAGCTTCAGCCAACAATTTTTTATATTTGGCAGAAGCAGTTTTTCGAGAATGGGGCCGCAGCATTTACCCATGAAGACAAACCTCAAAAGCGTGTTGAGGAAGTCAAAATCCAGCAACTCGAAGCCAAGTTGATCAGAAAGCACGAAGTGCTCTCCGAGTTGATGGAGGAGCACATCAAGCTAAAAAAAGAACTTGGGGAGCTTTAACAGGCGGCTGGGTTCCCCATGACATTCGCGATGCCGTTGTCGATTACACCAAGGAATGGAGCGACAAAGCGGAGATTCCGCTGAAACACTTCATCTCCTGGCTGGTTGTCTCAAAGAGCAAATTTTACACCTGGATCGAACGGTACGGTAAAGTTAACGAACACAACGCCCCGATCCCTCGTGACTTCTGGCTTGCATCCTGGGAGCGGGAAGCAATTATCAAGTTCGCTGTTGAGAACCCACTTGAAGGGTACCGGCGGCTAACCTTCATGATGCTGGATCAGGATATAGTTGCCGTCAGCCCTTCCAGTACCTGGCGCGTTCTTTCAAAAGCAGGCATGCTTAACAAATGGAATCAGAAGCCGTCTCTCAAAGGAACCGGGTTCGTACAGCCGCTGTTGCCTCATGACCACTGGCACGTGGATGTTTCTTACCTCAACATCCGTGGCACTTTCTACTACCTGTGCAGCTTCCTGGATGGCTGCAGTCGCTCCATTATCCATTGGGAGATCAGAGAGCAGATGACCGAACCAGACATTGAAATCATCCTTCAGCGCGCCAAGGAGAAATATCCAGCTGCCCGCCCTCGGATCATCTCCGACAATGGACCGCAATTCATTGCAAAAGACTTCAAGGAATTCATCCGTATTTCCGGAATGACCCATGTACGGACTTCGCCCTTCTATCCGCAGTCAAACGGCAAGCTTGAGCGATTCCACAAAACCATCAAGACCGAATGCATCCGTCCGGGTGTCCCGCTTTCCCTTGACGATGCCCGCCGGATAGTAGAAAAGTACATTGAACACTACAACACCGTCAGGCTGCACAGCGCCATTGGCTACGTGACGCCAACCGACAAGCTGAATGGCAAAGACAAAGAAATATTCAAAGAGCGAGACAGAAAGCTTGAAGAAGCCAGAGAACTGAGAAAACAAAAACGACAACGAACCTTCCCTGAAATCAGACATTCAGGGGAAGCTGACTTACCATTAGATCAAGCGGCCTGAAAGTCCAATTCCGACTGAGGCGTTACACAAGTCAGCAATCAATAGGTAATCTTGAGCTTTAAAATAAATTGTGTAAATGGTTTCTCAATGGCTAACTTCGATGTACATTTTTTGAATGAAAATCCCATACTAAAAAAGTACTTTACGTGGCTTGAAAGCAAATCCAAGGCATTTAATTTGTTATTTGGTCTGCTGTTCCTGGGTGCGAATCTAGTTATAGACTGGTTTTATGGTACAGCTTACAATTTTACCTTCCTCTATATCTTTCCCGTTGCATTCACCACATGGTTTGCAGGCAGAAGGTGTGGTGTTTTTATTGCGGCAGCTGCTTCTATCGCTTATTCCATAAACAAAGAACTTTTTTTCGACACAGCAGCAGTATGGAATGCTGCAGGTACATTTATAGTCTTTTCTGCAATCGGAATACTGGTCCGAGCAGTGCGTATTATGTGGGAAAAGGAGCAGGTACTCTCACGTTATGACTATCTAACTGGCCTACTTAATTTACGGGCATTTTTAGAGTCACTCGATTATGAAATTGATCGTTACAAACGGGCACCTGCTCCATTTACACTTGCCTATATAGATCTTGATTCCTTCAAAGAAGTGAATGATACGTATGGTCACCAACGAGGTGATGAGTTACTCAAACTAGCAGCAAATGTAATGCGGTCTACTCTTCGCACAACTGACCTGGTAAGCAGAATGGGTGGAGATGAGTTTGCCATATTCTTCCCTAATACCGACATCAAACATATAAGAGTTGTAGAAAATAAACTTCGGAGGGAATTTGAAACTATCATGAAAGAAAATCATTGGCCGACATCCTTCAGCATGGGGATCGTGACATTTAAAACATCCCCATCTAATGCTGATGATGCGATTAAACAGGCTGACAGTGCCATGTACCGAGCTAAAAATAGCGGGAAGAACAGGACGGAATTCATACAAGTATAATGTGCCTTGACCATGACACATTGCGGTCACGTAATATAGGGCGCCGGAAGTCAGAAGGGACGCTGTTATCTGTTTTCTATCGGTGGGAATCTACTGCCAAGTAACAATATTCACACTTTTCACTGTTCAAACAAAAGGGTTACAGCATTTCTGCTGTAACCCTTAAATTTTTGTGGCGGAGAGGTAGGGATTCGAACCCTAGGTACGTTGCCGTACACCTGATTTCGAGTCAGGCACCATCGACCACTCGGACACCTCTCCGTGGAAGCAGAATGTATA
>VFJW01000015.1 GCA_009885845.1 Geobacter sp. | reverse complement strand
TGGCGGAGCGTTTTCTCACCGAAGAAGAAAAACAGCAGATTCAGGCCATGGGGGGCCTGGATAAACTGATGGAAACTCTGAAAAAACGTCTTGAAGAGCAGAAGGAGCGGCATCAGGGGGGGAGTAAATGGATCGGCACCGGCGGCACCTCGCCGTTCGGCCACGGCGGCTACAACCCGGAAGGAATCCGCATCGGCCAGAGCGAGTCACGCCACCGGCGTGCCGTCAAGGTATGGGAGAAGCGTGAGTTCAGGGATTTTGATGACTCCGTCGAACTGGGAACACGCAACATGAAGGTGGCCCTGCGCAAATTGCGCACTTTTGCCCGTGAGGGAGAAGCTCTCGAACTGGACCTTCCCGGTACGATCCGGGCGACGGCAGGCAATGCCGGTTTTCTCGACATCAAAATGGTGCCGGAGCGGCACAACAAGGTGAAGGTGCTGCTGTTTCTTGACGTCGGCGGATCAATGGACCCGCATGTCGAGATATGCGAGCAGCTCTTTTCTGCGGCCAGAAGCGAGTTCAAGCATCTTGAGTATTTCTACTTTCATAATTTTGTTTATGAACGGGTATGGCGGGAAAATCAGCGCCGCTGGGATGCGCATCTCGATACCGGTTCGCTGATCAATCAGTTCGGTCCTGATTACAAGCTGATTTTCGTCGGCGATGCCAGCATGAGTCCGTACGAGATTCATATGCCGGGCGGCAGTGTCGAACACCACAACACCGAGCCGGGCGCGGCCTGGCTCAAACGCCTGACAGATCACTACCGCCGCGCTGTCTGGCTCAATCCTGAACCGCAGCAGCAGTGGAAATACACACATTCTATACAGATCACTGAGCAGCTCATGGCCGGACAGATGTTTCCGCTGAACATGGACGGCATTGATCGTGCGATCAAGTATCTGGGAACGTAAAACATGCTCCAACTCATCAATCTGTCCAAAAATTTCGCCGGTAAACCGCTCTTCACGAACATCTCCTGGCACCTGAAAAAGGGAGAACGGGTGGCTCTGGTCGGAGAAAACGGCGCCGGTAAATCAACACTGATGAAGATTATCGCCGGTCTGACCGAATCGTCATCAGGCGAGATCCAGTTTGCCCGGGGTGCAAAGGCGTCCTATCTGCCGCAGGACGGTATAGTCACCACCGGCCAGTCCCTGTTTCATGAGGCACGTGCCGCGCTCTCTGAACTGCTGGCCATGGAAGAAGAACTGCACCGGATCGGGCTGGAACTGGAACAACTCCCCCATGATTCACCGGAACATGATCAGATCCTGACACGCTACGGCGAACTGCAGGAACAGTTCCGCCATGGCGGCGGCTATACGATGGAGGCTGAGATCGGCACTGTCCTCAAAGGACTCGGATTTGCACAGTCCGATTGGCACCGCGACTGTGGTGAATTTTCCGGAGGCTGGCAGATGCGCATCGCTCTGGCCTGTCTGCTGCTGCAGAAACCGGATGTCCTGCTGCTGGATGAGCCGACCAACCATCTGGATATTGAAGCACGCAACTGGCTGGAGGAGTATCTCTGTGCCTATCCCGGTTCGGTCATTCTCGTTTCCCACGATCGCTTCTTCATGGACAGTGTCTGCAGCCGCATTGCCGAAGTCTGGAACCACACGATTGCCGATTATCACTGTCGCTACTCGACTTACCTCAATCAGCGAGAGGAGCGGGTCACCGCCCTGCGTAACGCCAAGCGGATTCAGGATGAGGAGATCGAAAAGACGGAGGATTTTATCCGTCGTTTCCGCTATCAGGCCAACAAGGCCTCGCAGGTGCAGTCTCGCGTCAAGCAGCTCGAAAAGGTGGAACGGATCGTCCTGCCACCCGAGCGGAAAAAAATCCGTTTCCAGTTCCCGGATGCGCCGAAGAGCGGCAAGAGCGTTGTCGAGCTGAAGGGGTTAACCCGTTCGTTCGGAGATAATGTAGTCCTCAACCGGATTGATCTGAACATCGAAAAAGGGGAGCGGGTCGCTCTGGTGGGGCATAACGGCGCCGGGAAATCGACCCTTATGGCGGTGCTGGCCGGGGGAGAATTTCAGGGTGGTGAGCGGGTTGTCGGGCACAATGTCAGTATGGATTACTTTGCCCAGGATCAGGCAAATGTCCTCGAACAGAGCCGTTCGGCCTATGATGAACTCTACTCCGATGCTCCGTACGACATGGTGCCGAAGTTGCGCGACATTCTGGGGGCGTTTCTCTTCTCGGGGGATGATATCCATAAGCCGGTCAGCGTCCTCTCCGGCGGCGAGAGGAATCGCCTGGCACTGGCCAAGATGCTGTTGCGTCCGTCCAACCTGCTGCTGATGGATGAACCGACCAATCATCTCGATCTGAACAGCAAGGAAGTGCTGCTGGATGCCCTGAAAGGTTTTGACGGCACGGTGGTATTTGTTTCGCATGACCGCTATTTTGTCAACTCACTGGCAATGCGGGTAGTTGAAGTTGACAGCGGTGGCGTCGAAAATTATTTCGGCGATTATGAATATTATCTGGCGAAGAAAGCCGGTACGCCGGTTTCGGTCGTGGCGATACCTGCCTCAGGAACAGCGGCACCTGCCTTTTCAGGTGACGCATCTCCGGCGCCGTTGCCGCCACTGAACAAGGATCTACGGCTTAAAGACCGCGAAGAGGAAAAACGGCGCAAGCGCGAGGATCAATCTCGTCAGAAGCGAATGGGAGAGATAGAAGGGCTGATTGCCGGCGTCGAAAAAGAGCTTGAGAGGCTGGAGGTGGAGATGAATGCGCCCGGATACTTCGACGACCCGGAGCGGGGGTTGGCGGGGGGCGAACGTCACGCTTCGCTGAATATCCGGTTGGAAGGGTTGTACGGGGAGTGGGAAGAGCTGACGGGGTGACCTCATAAAAAGTTTTGTGTACCTGTTGTAACATGTAATTTGATACATTTGCTGCTGACTCAAATTATCTGTAGAACTTAATTCCAGAGGAGGATACACCATGAAAAAGCTTACTGTTGCACTTATGACACTGGCGGTTCTGGCCCTTTCCGCGCTGACCGCTTCGGCAGCAGGCACGACCGATATTACCTGGTACGGCCATTCCGCTTTCAAGATCACAACGCCCAATGGCAAAGTGCTGCTGATTGACCCCTGGTTGGCAAATCCGGCCAATCCGAAGGGGAAAGAGCTGTTGGCCGGTCTCGACAAGGCCGACCAGATTCTACTGACCCATGCACATGGCGACCATATCGGTAATACTGTTGAGATTGCCAAAAAGACCGGAGCCAAACTGGTTGCCAGCAATGACTTGATGAAGGCGATGATAAAATACGCCGATTTTCCGGCTAAACAAGCGGATTTCAGCGGCACCGGCAACACCGGCGGCACCGTAACGTTACTGGGCGGCGAGGTGAAGATTACGTTTACCCATGCCCTGCACAGCTCCGGCCTGGAGTACGATGACAGTAGCGGTTTGCCGAAGAGCCTGGCATACGCCGGTAATCCGGGTGGTTTCGTTATTGCGATCACCAATGGCCCCACCATCTATCACACCGGCGACACGGATCTGTTCGGCGAGATGAAGTTTATCGGCGATCTTTCTCCGGTGGATGTGATGATGGCCTGTATCGGCGACAAGTTCACCATGGGGCCGGATCGTGCGGCTGCGGCTGTGGAACTGGTAAATCCGAAAATGGTCATCCCGATGCACTTCGGCACGTTCGCCGCGCTGACGGGCACTCCTGAGGCGTTTGAGCAGGCGCTGAAGAAGCGGAATCTGAAAACAACCTTCAAACGGATGCAGGTGAATGAAACCTTCAGCTGGAAGCCGTAGTTTCGTGACCTTCAAAAATCGCACCGCTTCACCGCACTACCGCTGGTACATTTTTGCGATGTGCTGCTGTACCTATGTTATTTCCGGCTTCTGGCGAGTTTCTACCGCAGTCATAGCCGGTGATCTTGTCCGTGACCTGCTCCTTTCTCCCGAGGTGCTCGGGCTGCTCGGCGGGGTGTTTTTCTACTCGTTCGGTCTGGCGCAATTACCAATGGGACCGCTGCTGGACCGTTTCGGCCCGCGCCTTGTCATCAGTCTGCTTTCCTGTTTTGCCGCTGCGAGTGCCGTGGTCTTTTCCCTGGCGGGCAGCGGTGCGCTCGCGGTACTGGCACGGGCCGGCATCGGTCTGGGCATGGCAGCGGTTCTCATGGGCTCGTTCAAAATCCTCACAACCTGGTTTTCACCGCGCGAATTTGCCACGCTGTCCGGCATCCTGATTGCTATCGGTAATCTGGGCGGTATCGGTGCCACGACTCCTCTGGCGTGGCTCAGTGACCGGCTCGGCTGGCGCGGCGCCTGCGGCGTCATGGCAGCTGTTACCCTGCTGCTGGCTGCCGGTGTGTATCTGATTGCGCGGGATCGTCCGCCGCAACAGGCGGGAGTCCCGCCGCTCACCCCACCTTCTTTGGCTGACATCCTGGCAGGTTTGCGCACCGTTTTCAGTAGTGGCGCATTCTGGTGTCTGGCTCCGTTGGGGTTTGCCTCGTATGGCGCTCTGATAGCCGTTCAGGGGTTGTGGGGTGCCCCGTTTCTGGTACATACTTATGGTATGAGCAAGGGATCCGCAAGTGGTGTTCTGTTGGCTATTCCGGTCGGGGTTGTCGTTGGTGCGCCGTTCTGGGGACGCTGGTCTGATAAGCTTGGTCGGCGTAAGCCGCTGGTACTGACGGGACTCACTGTCATGCTGCTGCTTTTTTCCAGCCTCGTGCTGCATCTGCCGCTTCCCCGCTGGGGGCTGATGCTGCAATGCTGGCTGATCGGATTTTTCAGCGCGGCCCTGTATATTCTGTACACTCAGGTAAAAGAGTCTTTCCCGATTGCCATTGCCGGTACTGCTCTGACGGCTCTCAATTTCTTTGTGATTCTGGGTGCCGCCATGTTTCAGCAGATGACCGGGTTCATCATCGGTTACTGGAACCCATCAGCAGCGGGAGTCATTCCGCTTATCGCCTATCAGTGGGGCTTCGGCGTTTCAGCAGCCCTTTTGGCTACTGCTCTGGCGTTGTACATCGCCTGTCTTGACACCAATCCCTGACGAACGAGTTGAAATGCCGGTTTCTACCCGGCGGTTGAAGAACTTCCTCCCAAATTGCGCTCCAGTAGCAGTTGATACGGTTTCAGTGTATAGGAGCGGTAATTGATCGTGCCTTTGAAGTTGAGAAGCACCTGGAGCCGATCTTTCATGACCTTGTTGGAAACCTCTTCCAATGCTTCGGCAGGAGCGATCCAGCGTGCCTCGACACTGTCGCCGGTAGGTGCCAGATCGCCGCTCAGATAGCGGCCCAGAAACGTGAATATCACAGCCGGGGGCGCCGTCACCTTCGACCATACGGCGGCCAGCGGCCCCGTTTCGATCTCAATGCCAGCCTCTTCGCGAACTTCACGGTGCAGTGCTTCAATGAGGTTTTCCCCCTCCTCCACGCGCCCCTGGGGGATCTCCCACCCCCGCTTCTGATGCCTGATAAGCAGGATCTCGTCGTTCGCATTGCGTACCAAGCAGCCCACGACCAGAGTATGCTGAGGCTCTTTTTCGGTAGTCATGGTGCTCCTTTCTTGTGGCCTGTATTGTGGCGTGTCAGGAAAACAGGTCATCAATGGCATCAAAATCAAAACTCATTTCAGCCAGAGACCGGATAAGATCGAGTTTTTCAGTGTCATCGGCAACGATCTTGGAAACGTCCCGGTCGATTTTCTGGTACAGCTCTGCCGAGGTCCGTATCTCATCGCGCAGATAGGGGATTCTGCTCTTGTCCAGAATTTGCAGGGTTATCGGTGCGATGGGGGCCGCGCCCGAAATTACCAGTCCGACGATATGAGAACGATATTGAGTCATCCCGTACATATGGGCCAGCGTTACCAGAAGCTCATCCCTGCTGCTGGTAACCAGAATAAGGGACGGTTCATGCAACAGCTCGGTAAAACGATGGGTAGAGGCGGCGCCGACGAGGACACTAAAGATGATTTTATGCTGCTCTCTCCGGTTTCCCTGCAACGGAAGTCCCAACAGTCCTGAAATACGCCGCAGGGTGGGGTTGGCCAGTATGGGCTGGTAGTCAAATCCACCGATGACCTTGAACGGTTCGTTCTTCAGGGCCCTCCGGAGGTAGTCGAGACTTCTTTCGCGCTTCTCTGCGATGAGCCGGTTGACAAGAATCGCCCGCACATCGACACCCTCTTTTTCAAACAGCGGCATGATAAGCGCAAGCCGGTCCACCACATTTCCCAGACCCCCGCCGGTAACGAGAAGTACCGGGGCGTTCAGGAGCCGGGCGATGCGGGCGTTGGAAAGCTGCATGACCGCCCCCACTCCCGGATGCCCGGAACCCTCAACAATGATGAAGTCGGACTCTTTTTCCAGTTCGGCATAGGCGCGGAGGATTTTTTCCTGAAGATCTTCCGGGGCAATTATTCCGTCTACAACTTTGTGGGTGGTGTCGGATGAGAGCACCACCGGCGACATGACTCCAGGAGCGATTTTAAGGTCGAAAACCTGAGTCATCAGGGCGACGTCCTTATCAACTACCGTTCTCCGGAAGCGGAGCGACTGTCCGCCGAACGGTTTGAAAAAGCCGACCCGCCGGTATTTTTTACGTGCAAGATGCATCAGACAGATACTTGTGGTTGTCTTGCCGCTATCCTTGTCGATAGCGGCGATGAACAGGTTATGAGCCATAGTATTTCTCCGGTTCAGGTATAACGCTGGTAGTTGTCCCGCCCCTGCCCTTTTACCCGGTAGAGAGCAATGTCTGCTTTTTTCAACAAGGTTTCAGCGTCATCGCCATCGTCAGGAAAGTCGACGATACCGATACTGGCGGTCACGTTCAGAGTGTGCTCTCCGCAGAAGAAAGGTTTGCGGAACGCAGCAATAATTTTGGAGGCCGATACGACTGCACTCTCCAATGAACCTATAGTCGGCAACAGCAGTACGAACTCATCCCCACCCATGCGGGAAACCGTATCACTTTTGCGCAGCAACCCTTCCAGTCGCTCCCCCACGGCCTTGATCAACAGATCGCCCATGCTGTGGCCAAGGGTGTCGTTGACGTCCTTGAAACGGTCCAGATCCAGGATCATCAGTGCCCCCCCGATGCCGGTCCGTTTGGTGGCGGTCAGAGCCTGACCGAGCCGGTCGTAGAGCAGAGTCCGGTTGGGCAGGCCGGTCAGGGAGTCATGGTAGGCCAGGTTATGAATAGTGTCTTCATGGTGCCGTCGCTCGGTGATGTCGTTAAGCATCAACACAAAACCCACCAATCTTCCCTGTTTGTCTAGGATGCCGGACAGGCTGCCATCATAGTAGAGAAAGTTGCCGTTTCTCTTTATTTCGGCCGGGAATAGGCACTTCCCTTCCTTTTCTACAATCTCTTTTGCAAGGGGAAGGGATAGAGTTGAAATTTCTTCAAGGGTCAGTAGTCCCAGAGCAGAGTGGCCGATGGCGACTGCCGACCGGCAGTCAAACACCTTCTCCGCCATCGGGTTAAAGTATTTGATTACGAAACTGCTATCCATGGCAATGATCGCCATATTTATGGTGGAGCTGAGGATGTTATCCAGATAAATGGTCTTGTCGAGAAGTTCTCTGGCAGTTTGCTGGAAGACATCCTCTTTCTCCCGGATGATCTCCTTCAGCAACTCGATGTATTTCCCTTCCAGGCCCTTGATGATATCGGACTGGGTGATAATCCCGGCAATAGTGCCATTTTCGCCGACCACGACCACGCGGCGTATATGTTCTTTTTTCATCAGCATGGTGGCCTTGTGGACCGTGGTGCCGACCTTGACTGTCAGTACCGGGGTGCTCATGACACTGCTGACCGGGCCATTCTCTAAATCAATTCCTTCCGACATCAGCCGGACCGCATCGCGCTCGGTGAGGATTCCCAAGGGGCGAAACGCATCTTCCACAACCACGCAGCTGATGCCCGGTCCGGCCATTGCGGCCAGAGCATCGCTGATTGGAAGATCCGGTGTAACGGTCATTACGCCGGTAGTCATGACCTGCTCGATCTTGCGCATTTCCAGAAAGTATTCGTGGCCGAGGTGATTGATCAAATCGGTCTGGGTCATCAGACCCAGTAATCTTCCGAAGTGATCTACCACGACATGGTGACGGATCCTGTTGGTGAGCATGAGGCTGTAAGCCTCGAAAACAGTCAGAACACCGGGGATGGTGACCACCGGACTGGTCATGACTTCACCGATCTGCCGGTTTGCGATGGCCGTTTTCCGGTTTGCCAGTTTGACGAGATCCCGTTCGGTGAAGATACCCAGAGGGCGTTTTTTTTCTACAATCACCAGACAGCTTATCTTGGCATCCGCCATGATAGCGATCGCCTCGGACAGCGGAGTTTCCGGAGTGACGCTAACGACCTGGCGCGAGATGATCTGTCTGATTCTTGTCTTGTTAATCGGTAGCGACATATGATCAAATCCTTTCGATGTCCGCTTCGTCTGTGGTGCTGAGCGGGGAAGTTTCTCTCCCGGTCATTCTGCAACTCCCGCATAATCTGTTTACTCGTCCATTTTAAAATACCTTTTTATTGCAAATCTTTCAAGATAATCAATTTGGTATTATTGCATACATTACTGACCTTGTTGAGACGCATGATACAATTGCAAAGAGCCGCAACAATTTTGGCATACGCCGGGAACTTCGCTTGAGATAAAAAGTTGAAAACCTTATGGGACTTCCCTATAGTAGAGCCAGATACCGATTCGTGCAAAAGGGGTGGCCAGATGGCGACACGCATTGAGAAAGATTCCATGGGGGAAATGAACGTTCCGGCAGAGGCGTATTACGGCGCACAGACCGCCCGCGCCGTACATAATTTCCCTATTTCGGGCTTGAAGCCGCACCCGGCTTTTGTCCGGGGCACAGTCGTCATTAAAAAATGCGCCGCACAGGCTAATATGTCCACCGGCAGACTGCCAGTTGAGATCGGCGATGCCATTGTGGCAGCTGCCGATGAAGTGCTGGCAGGTGAGCTGGCCGATCAGTTTGTAGTTGATCCCTTTCAGGCCGGAGCCGGCACTTCGCACAATATGAACGCTAACGAGGTGCTGGCAAACCGTGCCCTGGAGATTCTGGGGCGGGAGCGGGGCGATTTCTCCACCCTGCATCCCAATGATCATGTCAACATGGCCCAATCGACAAATGACGTCATTCCGACCGCTATCCGCCTTGCTTCACTGGAGATGCTCGACCCGCTGCTGGAACAGTTGGAAACTCTGGAACTGGCACTGGCTGCCAAAGCGTCGGAGTTTAATCACATCCTCAAGTCGGGGCGCACTCACCTGCAGGATGCCGTACCGATCCGGATGGGACAGGAATTCGGCGCATATGCCGCTGCAATCCGCACCAACCGCAACGGTCTGGAAGCATGCATCCCGGCGCTACTGGAAGTGGGGATCGGCGGCACCGCCGTCGGCACCGGACTGAACGCTGAACCGGCCTACATCACTGCCATTATTGAAGAGTTGGGCGTTGCCACCGGGTTCCCGCTGACTGCCAGTCCCGATCTGTTCGAGGCGATGCAGAACATGGATCCTTTCCTGGCACTTTCTTCTGCGCTGCGCCGCACTGCTGTTAATCTTGGCCGGATAGCTAACGATCTGCGCCTCCTGGCTTCCGGTCCGCGCACCGGTTTCGATGAAATCCGTCTTCCTGCAATCCAGCCCGGTTCATCAATCATGCCGGGCAAGATCAATCCCTCCATGGCAGAGATGACCAACATGGTCTGTTTCCAGGTGATGGGGTGCGATCAGGCTGTGCTGCTGGCGACCCAGGCGGGGCAGTTGGAGCTGAATGTCATGATGCCGCTGATCTCCTGGAACCTGACCTTTTCAATGGAACTACTCACGAATTGCGTGCAGAAATTTACCGAATCCTGTATAAATGGAATAACGGCTAATGAGGCTCGCTGTCGCCGTTATCTGGATGATTCTCTTGGTCTCGTAACGGTTCTGGCGCCATACATCGGGTATAATGCTTCGGCGGCGATAGCCAAGGAATCGGTTGCCAGCGGGAAAAGCATCCGCGAGATAGTACTGGAGCAGGGATTAATGGCGGTGGATGAACTTGACGCAGTCATGCAGCCGGAACATCTGACCGAGCCTGGGCTGCCGAAATAAAAATTCGAAGAGCAACACCACATACAAAGGAGAAGGAAATGAAAGAAGAAGTACTGAGAGTTCTTGAACAGGTTCGTCCCAATCTGCAGGCTGATGGCGGCGATGTGGAGCTGGTTGAAGTTACTGAAGAGGGTATCGTCAAAGTGCGGCTGAAAGGTGCCTGCGGCAGCTGTCCGATGTCGACCATGACCCTAAAGATGGGGATTGAACGAGCCATGATGGCACAAATACCGGGTGTCAAGGAAGTCGTTCAGGTCTGACCGCATTTTAATCATGTTGAGTACAAACGCTCCTTCGGGTAATGCTGGCGGAGCGTTTGTTTGTATGAAAGAACATGAGTTGGGGAAATTTGAAAGTTGAGCTTGCAAATTTCCCCAATCGCATTTACACTCACCCCATGATCCCGCGAACACTCATACCAGTACTAAAACAGTTGGCCGGTCAATACCCGGTTGTCACTGTCACCGGCCCTCGCCAGAGCGGCAAAACGACCCTCTGCCGGGGCACCTTCCCCGACAAGCCCTATGTCAACCTGGAAAGCCCGGACACTCGCGAGTTTGCCCACTCCGACCCGCGTGGATTTCTTTCATCGTATCCGGATGGAGCGATTCTGGACGAAATTCAGCGAGTCCCGCAGCTTCTTTCATACCTGCAACCGATTATCGATGAGCGCAACGTGCCGGGACAGTTCATTCTTACCGGCAGCCAGCAGTTCGAAGTGCTGACCACCATCAGCCAATCGCTCGCAGGCCGCACAGCATTGCTGAAATTGTTGCCGCTCAGCATCGAAGAGCTTGCCGGTGCCAGCATACAGCCCGGCATCGACAGTCTGCTCCTGAATGGTTTTTACCCCCGCATTTACGATGCCGGGCTCAATCCGACCCAGGCCCTCGGTGATTATTTTGAGACGTATGTAGAGCGCGACATCCGCCAGTTGATCAACATCAAGGATCTGGCCCTGTTCGAGAAGTTTGTCCGGCTCTGCGCCGGCCGAACAGGTCAACTGCTGAATCTGCACAGCCTCGGCAATGACGTGGGGATCTCCCATACCACTGCTCGCAGCTGGCTCACCCTGCTGGAGGCAAGCTATGTTGTTTTCCTGCTCCAACCGTGGCACACCAATCTTTCCAAACGCCAGGTAAAGACCCCCAAGCTCTACTTCTATGATGTGGGGCTGGCGGCCTATCTTCTGGGTCTTGAGAGCGAACTGCACGTAAATCGTCATCCGCTCAGGGGCAACCTCTTTGAAAACCTGGTTGTGATCGAGGCCCTCAAATACCGCTACAACCGCGGGAAACGCTGTAACCTGCACTTCTGGCGCGACGCCAAGGGAAATGAAGTTGACCTGGTGATCGAAGCGGGACCGGATGTAGTGCCGGTCGAAATCAAGTCTGGGGCGACCATCAGCGAAGATTTTTTCAAGGGGTTGCGCACGTTTTCGTCCAGACTTCCAACTCCGCCGAGCAGTTGTGCTCTGGTCTACGGCGGTACGGAGCAGCAGCAGCGAAGTGATGTCAGCGTCTGGCGGGTGGGTGATGTTGCCGAGATGATGGGGACGGTTAGCGGGTAAGTGAGATCTCGGGATTAATGGGCTATTCCGATTGCAACAAGTACTTTAATTTGTACCAGCTTGCTGTCAGGCCAATAGCAATTTAAATTGAAATCATACAGGAGTATCATAAATGTCGAGTATCCAACAACGAGCCGAGCTGCAATCCCAAATCTGGAAAATAGCCAATGATGTCCGCGGATCCGTCGATGGATGGGATTTCAAACAATTTGTTTTAGGCTCGCTCTTCTACCGCTTTATCAGCGAAAACTTCTCCATCTACATCGAAGCCGGTGATGATAGCGTCAACTATGCTGCCCTCAAAGACAGTGTCATCACCCCAGAAATCAAAGACGATGCGGTCAAAACCAAAGGGTATTTCATCTACCCAAGCCAGCTTTTTTCAAATGTTGCCAAAAATGCCAACGACAACGAAAACCTGAACACCGATTTGGCTGCTATATTCTCCGCCATCGAAAGCTCCGCGAGCGGCTACCCGTCCGAACACGATATTAAAGGACTCTTTGCCGATTTTGACACCACCAGTAACCGACTCGGCCACTCCGTTAAAGACAAAAACAGCCGTCTGGCGGCGGTTCTGAAAGGTGTAGCAGGGCTGAATTTCGGCGATTTTCAGGATAACCAGATCGACCTCTTCGGTGATGCCTACGAATTTCTCATCTCCAACTATGCTGCCAATGCGGGCAAATCCGGCGGTGAATTTTTCACCCCCCAACATGTTTCCAAGCTCATTGCCCAGCTTGCCATGCACAAACAAACCAGCGTCAATAAGATTTATGACCCTGCCTGTGGTTCCGGTTCCCTGCTTCTGCAAGCAAAAAAGCACTTTGATAACCACATCATCGAAGACGGTTTCTTTGGGCAGGAAATCAACCACACCACCTACAATCTTGCCCGTATGAATATGTTTTTGCACAACATCAACTACGACAAGTTCAATATTGCCCTTGGCAATACTCTGTTAGATCCCCATTTTGGCGATGAAAAACCTTTTGATGCTATTGTTTCTAATCCGCCCTATTCGGTGAACTGGATTGGCAGCGATGATCCCACCCTCATTAACGATGACCGCTTTGCCCCTGCTGGTGTACTTGCCCCAAAATCCAAAGCCGATTTTGCCTTTGTGCTCCACGCCCTCAGCTATCTCTCCGGCAAAGGGCGCGCGGCTATTGTCTGCTTCCCTGGCATCTTCTACCGTGGTGGTGCGGAACAGAAAATCCGCCAATATCTGATCGATAACAACTTCGTTGAAACGGTTATCTCTTTGGCTCCAAACCTCTTTTTTGGCACCACCATTGCGGTGAATATTCTGGTTCTCTCCAAGCATAAGACCGATAACCTTACCCAGCTTATTGATGCAAGTAGCTTATTTAAAAAAGAGACCAATAACAACACCCTCACCGATGACCACATTGCCCGGATTATGGAGGTCTTTGACACCAAAGCCGATGTTGACCATTTTGCCAAATCAATTGATTCCGATGCCTTAGCCAAAAACGACTACAACCTCTCTGTTAGCTCCTATGTGGAAGCTAAAGACACCCGCGAGGTAGTGGATATTGCAGAACTGAATGCAGAAATTAAAACCACAATGGCGAAAATTGACAATCTTCGTGCTGATATTGATGCCATTGTTGCCCAGATTGACGGGGGTGCTCAATGATATTGGAAAACAAATTAAATATCACCGATCAGGTTGTGCTGGCAAAGGCTGAAGAAAAAATCAGTAAACAGAAAGCTAAACAGCTTTTTGACTCTGGTGATATTGCCAAGGTGGAAGTCGGCACCTTCGCCGGGCTTGCGTTTATTCATGCCTATCTGTTCGAAGATATATACGATTTTGCAGGACAAATCCGCACGGTAAATATAGCCAAAGGCAATTTTCGTTTTGCTCCACTGATGTATCTAAAGCAATCTCTTGTGCATATCGACACCATGCCCCAAGGCAATTTTGACCAGATTATCGAAAAATATGTGGAGATGAACATTGCCCACCCTTTTCGTGAAGGCAACGGCCGAGCCACCCGTATCTGGCTCGATCTCATCCTCAAAAATGAGATCAAACAGGTGGTGGATTGGAATCTGGTGGATAAAGAAGAGTATCTCTCTGCCATGGAACGGAGTGTTGTCAAAGACATTGAAATTAAAGTTCTCCTGAAACAAGCCCTGACGGATAAAATCCATGACCGTGCTCTATTTATGAAGGGGATTGATGTGAGTTATTTTTACGAAGGCTATAGCGAATTCCGAATTGAGGAGCTGTAGCATGAGTAATCAAAATGTAATGGAGAAACTGCTTGATGGTGTTGAGGTGGAGTGGAAGAGTTTAGGGGAGGTTTGCAGTGTCGGCGTTGGGCAAGCTCCCAAAAATAATGAGATAGGGGAATATTCCTTTGTAAATGCAGGTACAACACCGTCAGGATATTTGTCTGATTATAATACAGACTCAGATACAATTACGACGCCTTCACGTGGTCAGGGTGGCATTGGATATGTAGGATATCAATCCAGAAAGTTTTGGTGCGGACCTCTTTGCTACCGTATACGTAGTACAAGTGAAACAGTCTTAACTCGATTTCTCTTCCATATTATGTCAAATCGTACGTTAGAAATAATTGGGCTTGCTAATATGACGGGCGTTCCTGCACTAAACAGGAAGGAATTGGTCGGGTTCCCCATCCCCATCCCATGCCCTGAAAACCCAGAAAAATCGCTTGAGATCCAAACCGAAATTGTCCGCATTCTTGACACCTTCACCGAGCTTACAGCCGAGCTTACAGCCGAGCTTACAGCTCGCAAAAAGCAATACACCTACTATCGCGATCAGTTGTTGAGTTTTGAAGGGGGCGAAGTGGATCGGTTGCCTATGGGGCAGCCCGAGGTAGGTGGATTCATTCGTGGCGGAGGTTTGCAAAAGAAAGACTTTACGGAAAATGGTGTTGGCTGCATTCACTACGGGCAAATTTACACACACTATGGAACGTATGCGGATGAGACGAAAACATACGTCTCAGAGGAGTTTTTCAAGAAAGCGCGCAAAGCCAAAACTGGAGATTTGGTTATTGCCACAACTAGTGAGAACGATGATGATGTCTGCAAGGCTGTTGCTTGGCTGGGGAAGGAAGAAATCGCAGTAAGTAGCGATGCCTGCATTTATAGGCACAAATTGAATCCCAAATACGTTTCTTATTTTTTTCAAACCGAACAATTTCAGAAGCAAAAAAGACAGCACATTACGGGTACAAAAGTACGTCGTGTGAACGCTGATGATTTGGCCAAATTGCTAATCCCTATCCCTTCACCCGAAGAACAAGCCCGCATCGTTGCCATCCTCGATAAATTCGACACTCTAACCAACTCAATCAGCGCAGGTTTGCCGCGCGAAATTGAATTGCGCCAAAAGCAATATGAATATTACCGTGATTTGCTGTTGAGTTTTCCCAAACCGGAGGTAGCTGCATAACATGAGCAAAACGTTAACGGAAATTGCGCAGCAGCTGAGGGATGCCAATAAAAAAGTACAGCTGATTTATGCCTTCAATGGAGTTGGCAAAACGCGCCTTTCGCGGGAATTTAAACAGCATTTTGCGCCCGAAAACAATAGCGGCGAGGAAGGTGATGAGTTAGAGCAGCCTGAATTGGCGCGTAACAAGATCCTCTATTACAACGCTTTTACCGAAGACCTGTTTTATTGGGATAACGATCTGAAAGAAGACGCTGAGCCTAAGCTGAGGATTCAGCCGAATACCTTCACAGATTGGGTGCTGAAGGATCAAGGTCAAGACATGAACGTCATCACGACTTTTCAGCGTTATACCAACGACAAGCTGACGCCACACTTCAATGAAGAGCGCACAGAAAAAGGAGGAGGCGACAAACAGATCACTATCAAAGCCTTCTCGGAAGTCACCTTCACAATGGAACGTGGCGATGCGACGCATTCGGGAAACCTGAAAATATCCAAGGGCGAAGAAAGCAACTTTATATGGAGTATTTTCTACGCGCTGCTTGAACAAGTGATTGGCGTTCTTAATGTCGCCGAGCCTGGTGATCGAGAAACCGACCAATTCAACCAGCTGGAATATGTGTTTGTTGATGATCCAGTCAGCTCTCTGGATGATAACCATTTGATTCAGTTGGCCGTGGATTTGGCACAGCTGATTAAATCAAATGCCTCTAGTATCAAGTTCATCATCACGACGCACAACCCACTTTTCTTCAATGTGCTTTGCAACGAGTTTGGTAGCGATGAAAAAACCGAGCGCTACAGCTGGAAGTCAAAATGGTTCAGCAAGTCTCGACTGGAAAAAAATGAGGACGGCAGTTTTCATTTAATAGAACAACCAAATGATTCTCCTTTTGCATATCACCTGCACCTGATATCGCAGCTTGAAGAGGCCATAAAAAGCGGGCAGATCGAAAAGTATCACTTCAACCTGCTCCGGAATATTCTCGAAAAGACGGCAACATTTCTCGGGTATAAAAGGTGGGAACATCTTCTGCCTGAAACAGACGATGGTTTGCCTAATCCGTATGCAAAGCGAATTGTGAACTTCTCAAGTCATTCGAAGCACGCTGCCGAAGAAGTGTCCCCCCTGAAGCCAGAGGAAAAAAAGGTTCTGGAAAACTTGGTCAAACACATTGTCGAGCGCCATCAATTTTGGCGGGGGAAAACTACATGATCGAATACACCACCATTGCAGAGTCGAACAACTTTATCGTTTTAGATAAATACACCCGGGCTTGGCAGGTATGTGAAACCTATCAAAGTGAATACAGTTTAGAGCAGGAGTTTATTCAGGACTTGGGCAATCAGGGCTACGAATTTCTGCCCGATGTAAAAAACCCGGATACATTGCTGAAAAATGTTCGTGTGCAACTCCAAACCCTTAACAGCGTACAGTTTGCAGAAGGTGAATGGCTCCGGTTTGTGGAGGAGTTTTTAGATAAGCCCAGCGATTCTATAATCGATAAAACCCGCAAAATCCACGACAACTATATCCACGATTTTGTCTTTGATGACGGCCATATCCAAAACATCTACCTCTTCGACAAAAAAAACATCACCCGCAATAAAGTGCAAGTAATTTCACAGGTTGAACAGACCGGATCACACGCCAATCGCTACGATGTGACCATTCTGGTAAACGGTTTACCGCTGGTGCAGGTCGAACTGAAAAAACGGGGTGTCGCAATCCGTGAAGCCTTCAATCAGGTACACCGTTACAGCAAAGAGAGTTTTAATACCGACTACTCTCTGTTTAAATATCTGCAAATTTTCATAATCTCAAACGGCACCGATAGCCGCTATTTTGCCAACACCACCAAGCGGGACAAGAACAGTTTCGATTTCACCATGAACTGGGCAAAATCAGACAACTCCCTCATAAAAGACCTCAAAGATTTTACCGCCACCTTCTTTCAGAAAAAAACGCTACTTGAAGTTCTGCTTCGCTATTCCGTGTTTGATACCAGCAACACGCTTCTCGTGATGCGTCCCTACCAGATCGCCGCCACCGAACGGATTTTGTGGAAGATCAACTGCACACACCAGTCTAAAAAATGGAGCAGCACCGAAAGCGGCGGCTTTATCTGGCATACCACCGGTTCAGGCAAAACCCTCACCAGCTTCAAAGCGGCACGACTGGCAACAGAACTCGATTTTGTGGATAAAGTCTTTTTTGTGGTTGACCGTAAAGATCTCGATTTCCAGACTATGAAAGAGTATCAGCGTTTTTCCCCTGATAGCGTCAATGGTTCAGACAGTACCGCAGGGCTGAAACGAAACATCGAAACCGATGACAATAAAATCATTGTCACCACCATTCAGAAACTCAACAACCTGATGAAGAGCGAAGACAACCTGCCTATCTACCAAAAGCAGGTTGTGTTTATCTTTGATGAAGCGCACCGCTCCCAATTCGGTGAAGCTCAAAAGAATCTCAAAAAGAAATTCAAAAAATACTGTCAGTTCGGGTTTACCGGCACCCCTATTTTTCCACAAAACGCCCTCGGTGCTGAAACCACCGCCACTGTTTTTGGTCGTGAGCTGCACTCCTATGTCATCACCGATGCTATCCGCGATGAAAAAGTGCTGAAATTTAAAGTTGACTATAACGATGTCCGCCCGCAGTTTAAAACCATTGAAGCAGAACAGGACGAGAAAAAACTCACCGCATCCGAAAACAGACAAGCCTTACTGCACCCCGTCCGTATTCAGGAAATTTCGCAGTACCTCTTAAATAACTTCAGGCAGAAAACACACCGGCTGGGAGCCACTGGCAAAGGTTTTAATGCCATGTTTGCCGTGAGTAGCGTTGATGCGGCAAAGATGTACTATGAAACTCTAAACAACCTGCAGAAAGAGGGCGGCAAACCGCTCAAAATTGCCACCATCTTCTCTTTTGCCGCCAATGAAGAACAAGATGCAGTAGGGGATATTCTTGATGAAAGTTTTGAAACCTCTGCCATGGAGAGCAGTGCAAAAGAGTTTTTGAGTTCCGCAATTAACGACTACAACGGGATGTTCAAGACTAATTTCAGTGTCGAGAGCAATGCGTTCCAGAACTATTACCGTGACCTCTCTTCTCGGGTTAAAAAACAGGAAATCGATTTGATTATTGTTGTCGGTATGTTCTTAACCGGCTTTGACGCTCCCACGCTGAATACGATCTTTGTCGATAAAAACCTCCGCTATCACGGTTTGATACAGGCCTATTCCCGCACCAATCGTATTTATGATGCCACCAAAACCTTTGGCAATATCATCACCTTCCGTAATTTGGAACAAGCTACCATTGATGCGATCACTCTGTTTGGTAACAGCAACACCAAAAATGTTGTGCTTGAAAAGAGTTATAAAGAGTACATGGAAGGTTTTGCCGATATAGCCACAGGTGAAGCCCGTCGGGGTTATCTGGATATTGTGGCAGAGCTGCAACAGCGGTTCCCCAAGCCCGAAGATATTGAAAAAGAGAAAGATAAAAAGGATTTCGCCAAACTGTTCGGTGAATATCTTCGTGTTGAAAACATTCTGCAAAACTACGATGAATTTGCAGGGTTGCAAGCTGTGCAGAACTTGGATACGACCGACCCTAAAGCCGTTGAAGAGTTCAAGGCGAAACATTATCTGAACGATGAACAGTTCGCCGCTATGCAGAAAATCCCTGTTCTCCCCGTGCGCACGATTCAAGATTACCGTTCAACCTATAACGATATTCGCGACTGGCTGCACCGTGAAAAAGCCGGTAACGATCAAGCCGCCTCAACCATTGATTGGGATGATGTTGTTTTTGAAGTTGATCTTCTGAAATCGCAGGAAATCAATCTTGATTACATTCTGGAACTGATTTTTGAAAGCAATAAAAAACGTAAGGATAAAGCGACGTTAATTGAGGATGTGCGCCGTATCATCCGTTCCAGTATCGGCAACCGTGCAAAAGAGAGTCTGCTGGTTGATTTCATCAACCAAACCGACCTCGACACCATCCATGATAAAGCCAGCATCATAGATGCCTTCTTCTCCTTTGCCCAAGCAGAACAACAGCGTGAAGCTGTCGAATTGATTATTGATGAAAACCTGAATGAAGAGGCTGCGAAACGATATATCACGGCTTCACTAAAACGAGAATTCGCCAGTGAAAACGGCACTGAGTTAAACGCGATTCTCCCCAAAATGAGCCCGCTTAATCCGCAGTACCTCACCAAAAAACAAAGCGTTTTTCAAAAAATTGTAGCCTTTGTTGAGAAGTTTAAAGGTGTGGGGGGTAAGGTTTGAAATCTAAGATACATAACAACCGTTCAACCAACGGCAGCACAGGTCAGCGGGAAAAAGCCCCTGCCGAGCCGGTGTGCTTTACCACGTTCAAACCATAGAAAAAGACAAAATCCGGTTAATCTATCCAAAGAGGTACCCGTGGCACTAATATCCCTGCGCGACATAACCCTGGCCTTCGGCGGCCCTCCTCTGTTTAACGGCATCAACCTGCAGATCGAACAGGGTGACCGGCTCTGTCTGATGGGGCGCAACGGCAGCGGCAAATCGACTCTGCTCAAGCTGATCGGCGGAGAGTTGACGCCTGAAGGGGGTGAGATCCAGCGTCAGCAGGGACTCAAGGTGGCCCAGCTGACTCAGGATGTGCCGCCGGATGTGAGCGGTTCGGTTTTTGATGTTGTTGCTTCCGGCATGGGTACCGCTGCAGCGGTGCTGGCGGAATACCACCATGTCAGCCATGAACTGTCGCATGACAGCAGCGAGAAACTGCTGATGCGGTTGGAAGCGCTACAAAAAGAGCTCGAGGAGAATGACGGCTGGAACCTGCATCAGGAGGTGGAGCGGGTGCTGAACCGGCTGGATCTGGACTCCGAGGCGGAATTTACCGAACTATCCGGGGGAACCAAACGGCGGGTACTACTGGCGCGAGCCCTTGTTTCCAACCCGGATATTCTCATTCTGGACGAACCGACCAATCACCTCGACATTGACACCATCCTTTGGCTGGAGGAGTTTCTCGCGAAAAATGTCCGGACGGTACTGTTTGTGACGCATGACCGCTCCTTTGCCCGGCGATTGGCCAACCGGGTTGCTGAACTCGACCGGGGCAGAATCTACGCTTTTTCCTGCGGTTACGATGAATTTGTGGAACGGCGAGAAGCTCTTCTGGAAGCCGAGATTTCACGCCAGGCGCTTTTTGACAAGAAGCTGGCACAGGAAGAGGTCTGGGTCAGACAGGGAATCAAGGCCCGTCGTACCCGGAATGAAGGGAGAGTCAGGGCGTTGAAGAAGTTGCGGGAAGAATCGCGCCAACGGAGAGAGCGGCAGGGAACAGCCAAAATACAACTTCATGTGGCGGAGCGCTCCGGTGCGCTTGTTGCCGAGGCTACCGGTGTTACCTTTGCCTACGATGGCAGGTCGATTGTCACAAATCTTTCAACAACCATCATGCGCGGCGACCGGATCGGAATCATCGGCCGGAATGGATCTGGAAAGACGACCCTGCTCCGTCTGCTGTTGGGTGAACTGGAACCGCAAAATGGGGCGATCAAGCTTGGAACCCGTCGCGAGGTGATCTATTTTGATCAGTTGCGCGAACAGCTGGATATGGACAAAAGTGTCCAGGAGAACGTAGGAGAAGGGAACGATACGCTCATCATCAACGGTCAGTCGCGCCATATTATAGGCTATCTGCAGGATTTTCTCTTCTCACCGGAGCGGGCGCGCTCTCCGGTCAGTATCCTGTCCGGCGGTGAGCGGAACCGGCTGCTGCTGGCCAAGCTTTTCACCAAGCCGTCAAATATTCTGGTGATGGACGAACCGACCAACGATCTTGACTCCGAAACTCTTGAACTGCTGGAGGATCTGCTGATGGAATACCCTGGCACACTGATGCTGGTGAGCCATGACCGTGAGTTCCTCAATAATGTTGTGTCAAGCACTCTTGTACTCCCTGGCGACGGCTCAGTTAAGGAGTTTGTCGGAGGTTATGACGACTGGCTGAGCCAGGCTGCCTTTGAGGCGGCTGCCGCATTTCAGCTCGCGCAGAAAAATGCCCCGGAAAAGGGAAAACAGCAGAAGGAAAAACCCCGCAAACTCAGCTTCAATGAACAACGGGAGCTGGATGCGCTGCCGGAGAAGATCTCGGTAATCGAGAAGGAGCAAAAAGATTTGCATGCCCGCCTTGCTGATCCTGACTTCTACAAAAGTGCCGGAGGAGAGGTGGTAGTCGTCAATGCCCGCCTGACTGCGTTGGAGCAGGAACTGGAAGCGGCGTTTCTCCGTTGGGATGAACTCGAGAGTTTGAAGGGATAGTCAGGTATTGACATTGGTATGATAAATATTTATACTTATTTCAGGGAGGAGTATAACTATGCAGGCAGTCAAAACCGCTATATCAATGAATAAGAATCTCTTTGTGCAAGTAGATGCTATTGCTCGGACTATGAATGTTTCTCGCAGTAAATTGTTTGTAATTGCTGTTGAGGACTTCATTGCACATACAAAAAACAAGGATTTACTTGCTCAGATAAATGCCGCTTATTCAGACGAACCTGATACGACTGAGCAGGTGTTGCGCAGCACATCAGGCCGTCAGCACCGGCGTATAGTAGAGGGGGAATGGTGATAATCAGCCAGGGAGATATTTACTGGATCGAGCTTGATGAGCCAGCGGGGTCGGAACCAGGCTACCGACACCCGCACGTAGTTGTGCAGAATAATTTATTTAACCGCAGCAAGATCAAAACTGTACTTGTATGTCCTCTCACCTCGAACCTAAAGCGTGCAATTGCACCAGGTAATCTCCTTCTCGATAAAAAAGAAACTAACCTGCCCAAGCAGAGTGTCGTGAATGTTTCGCAACTGTTCACAGTAGACAAAACACAATTAGACGAATATGTCGGGACGCTTTCACCCAAGCGGGTAGCTGAAATCCTCTCCGGTATCAAGTTAGTTTTAGAACCATGTGAACCTGATTAGTTATGACAAAACCAAAATTCAAAAAAGATCACGTGGTCACCTCGGTGGTGGCGGTGATCATCAACTACGCCGGCGAAATCCTGCTTACCAGACGGAATATCCCCCCTTTTCTGGGTCAGTGGGTTATGCCCGGTGGAAAGATTGATCTGGGTGAGTCGATTATCCGGGCACTTCAGCGAGAGGTGCTTGAGGAGGTCGGTCTTAAAGTGGAAGTTCAAAATCTGCTTGATGTCTTTGAGCATGTGACGCCGGGCGAAGACCACTATCATTTTGTCATCCTCTACTACCGTTGTCTTCCACTCAGTAACGAGTTCAGCCACAATGACTCCGAGGTCGCCGAGGCACTCTGGGTTCCGTCGGATGAACTGTGGAAATACAACATGCCTGATGGAACAAAATTTATACTGGATAAACTGTTCCCTGAACCGCACTACTGCGAGATAGAGTAATACCAATTCCAGATCAAAGCGCTATCTTCGTTGGCTTGTCTTCGGCTCCTCAACATACTGATGGTATGCTTTCGTCGCCTCAGTCTTCGCCGCCTTGATTTCATCTTTGATTTGAAACAGGAGTAAGGTCAGATATGGTCAGGATCATCGATAAAGAAGTAAACCTTGAATTTTCCATCGGCGAGCATCTGCATTGCATGGTGGCCCAGATTCCTAATCGGCTGCACAAGGTGGAGCACAGCTTTGTCCTGAGCGATCCCGAGGAAAAGTGGATTCAGATTCATGGCCTCCTTGACAAAATCATCGAAGGGGCAGGGTACCTGCAGAAGCTTCACTTCCTGATGCTGCCGGAAGCCGCGCTCCCCTTCAGCCGTTTCGATGAAATGCTGGAGATCCTGCAGCAGAAATTCCAGCCTAATACGGTGACTATTTTTGGCGTAGAGCCGATTCGGCTTCATGTCTATCGGGAATTGCTGGAACGCTTCCGCGAGGATAACGATGAAGCTATCGAGGCGGTTGATCTCGATATCTCCGGGGGAAATGTTCGGGAAATGCCGGTCAATTGGTGCTGTATCGCCATTAAGGAGGCAACCGGAAGGTTGCGGGTGTTTCTGGAGGCTAAAAGTCACCCGTTTCATGCTGAGGAGCTGATGGACAAGTACCACGACCTCTACCGGGGACGCCACTTCTACTTCTTTCACAGTCGCCCCGGCTGTTTCAACTTCATGACGCTCATCTGCCTGGATTATCTGTACCGCGACCTCTACTCATCCAACATCAAGCGGATTATCGACCATGCCAATCAGCTCTTTTTCACCACCCGTCAGGGACTCGACGCCATGTTCATTATTCAGTGCAACCCGAAACCGGAGCATCACTCATACCGGGATGTGATCAGCGGTTTCTATGGCGAATATCTGGAGGACACGCCGGGGGTACGGGAAACAGTGACCGTTTTCGGCAACAGTTCCAACGAAACGACGATTGAAGGGGTCCCTCCGACATTCAGTTACGGCCACTCCAGCGTGATAACAAACCGGCACCACCGGATACAGAAGCTCACCCAGAAGGAATTCAAAACCGACGATTTCGGTGGCGCCCCGGTCTGCCGGCTCCGCTTCGGCGCCGATACCCGGCTCTTTTTTTTCAACCTGCCGCCCCATCACGAACTTGATCCCCGTACTTCACGGGTTCCGCTCAAGCTGCACAGCATCATGCGCTGGACCGATAAAGGCGAATGGGAGAAACTGCCGGGAGAGGAGCTGAGTTATGATGGGGAGCAGGGAGATAACGACTAGACGTAAGGCGTCGGTAATGGAATTACTACCTGAAGTTTGAAGCCCTGCTTGCGGAATCCTAGAATTAAAGTACTCTATTGACATCCGGTATTTTTTACGAGATTGTTTTATCAGAGAGACTGAGCGCGGCCGCCTGAATCCTGTAGATGCGGGAGTTACATGCGGATGTATTCTCTCAAGGGGCACTCATGAGTGGATTGCTGAAAACCTGCAGATTGATCGGAACTGTGGCGGCTCTGTTGTTGATGGTTGGCTGCGCCGGCTCATCGACCTTCACGTCGTACCCCAAAAAAATCCAACCGCTTATATCCTCCCTGTCAAACCGCACTCCAACAGACTTGACGAAGTGTCTGCTGAGTGAGTGTGCCGGCAGCGATCTGATACTCTACAACATGGAGCGTGGCAGATTCGCCCATGTCATCGGCAACATTGATGTCAGCATGTCTGACTTCAGGGCATCGATGGAAAAAATCAGGAAAAATGACGAAAAGGCTACGATCAGTGCGTCAAATATTGGCGCAAATGTGGCGGCAACAATGGTCAATGATAACGCAATCCCTTACGAAGGTGAGGGGTATGAACGGGTGTTGCTGCATCATTATCAGGCGCTCAATTATCTGAAGAAGAAGGATATAGAAGGTGCGGGTGTCGAGATCCGTCGTGCCAATGCCGAGCAGAACGATTCATTGAAACGTTTTGAAAAGGAGCTGGAGAAAAGCCGGGAGCAGGTAGATACTAAAGGCGTATCCCGGGTCGATACCCAGTATGCGCAAATGGATGAGATTGCCGGCAAAGTTAAAAACTCGTTCCAGAATGCATACACATTCTACGTTTCCGGCTTTATTTATGAACTGCTCCAGCAGCCTAATGATGCCTATATCGACTATAAAAAGGCACTGGAGATATACCCGGACAACAGGTATCTGCAGAAAGATGTGCTGCGACTTGCTGCCAGACTGGATATGCGTGAGGAGTTTGACGAACTCAAGGGTCGTTTTCCGAACGTAGATAAGCTGTTTATCGATGAAAACAGTGGTGGTTCGGGAGAGCTCCTGGTGCTTTTTGAAGAGGGTTTTGTACCTCAAAAGCATGAAATAAAAATCCCCATCCCCATCAGCAGGAGCGGGCTTGTTACCATAGCATTTCCCATCTATACGGAGAAATGGTCGGCACCGGTTCCCCTGCAGATTCGCACTGATAATGAACGTATCGGCAGTACAGAGCCTATTTGTGATGTGCGGGCATTGGCCGTCAAGGCTCTGAAGGAAAAAGCAACAGTCATTGCAATGCGCCAGATTGTCCGGGCCGTCGCCAAGGGGGTCACCGTTACCACTGCGAAAAACAATCTGGGTGAACTCGGGGGACTTGCCGCAAATATCTGGAATATTGTCAGTGAGAGTGCTGATCTGCGCAGCTGGCTGACGTTGCCGGCTAATGCCCAGATTTTTCGGGCGACACTGCCATCCGGCCGTCAGAAACTGGAGCTGCAGCACCCGATGGTTGCCGGTATGACCTCTGTGAACGTAGACATTCCGACGGACGGGAAAGCGGTTGTACTGGCAACCCGAACCGGCCGGCAGCTGTATTTCTCGGTCACTTCTATTCCGCGATAGAAAATAACAAGGAGTCGCGTATGAGAAAACTTCTGGTATCCCTGAGTATGATTTTTGTCTCTCTCGGTGTTTCATTGCCATGCTTTTCTGCAGAAAGTTCTCCCGATGCACCGTCGTTACGTGCGGCTGTTTTTATTCAGAATCGTGCGGGAGCTGAATTCACCGATAAACTGGATGTGCTGAATGATCTGTTGACAACCCGTTTGACCGATAAGGGCTTTTCAGTGATCGATCGCAGCGTGGTTGTCGCAAAATTTCGCGAGGCGCGCGATCTTGATCCGGCGCTGCAGCGTGACGTCACTGTTCTTGAAAAAGCAGCTGAAGGGTCACACGTGAACGGGGGCATTGAAAACTCACTTTCAGCTGCTTCGGCTCTGCGAATATCCCAGATGATCGGGGCGGATTATCTGGTAATGGCATCGTTGACATCGTTCGGCGAGGAAACCCGCTCCTTCCAGGGAGAGGGAACGAGCTACGGAACCAGCAACAAAAGCTACGTCTATACGTTGCGAATAGCTCTTAAGGTACTGGAAGGCAATTCTGGCGGCACCGTGTATGGTGATCTGGTTTCAGTCGCGGAACGGGTTGCCGTTGTGGAACGTCTGAAGATAACGTCAACCGAAGTAGTCAATAAGCTGCTGGATGCCGGTGCGCTTAAAGCGGCTGATAATGTCAGTGCCAAGATTCAGAAAATTCGTGACGTAAAGGTACAAACGGCAGCTGTGGTTGAGTTTTCAGTGAGCAGTAGTGTTGATGGCGCCACGGTTGAACTGGACGGCGCAGTCATCGGATCCACACCGGGCCGCTTTGCCGCAGCGCCCGGTCTGCATCAGCTGAGGATTTCCAAACAGTGGCTTACTACGTGGGACAAAACAGTCAATATTTTTGCCAATCAATTGTTGAATGTGACGCTTGAGCTCTCGGCAGAAGGACTTGCGCGTTATTCAACTCTTGAACAGCTGAAGCTTGACCTCGCCAAGACAAAGATGCAATCGGAAATGGACGTAAAGGAGCGGGAAGGAAACATCGAGATTAACAAAATGCGTGGTGATGCCGATGCCTACTCAAAAAAGGCGATCGCCGACGGTGAAAAGAAGAAGCAGGAAGAGAGTAATGATCGAACCGAAATTGTTCCGTCTACTGAAATCAACAAATAGAAGGGAGTATGTATGAGGATCCTGTCAAGAGTATGTACGGCAGTAATTATCTCGATTCTACTGTTGCCGCTGTGTGCTTCAGCGGCAGAACTGAGTAAGGGGGAGAAGGACACAATTTTTATCGGCTCGCTCAAGGTTCAGCCGTCAGTTATTGAAACGGCGGTGAAAAAGAATCGCCAATCCGAACTGAAACGGACGATAAATTCTCTGGAAACTCAGTTTATTTCGGCACTGAACGCTACCCGTGTGTTTCAGTTGGTAGAGCGGAACCGTAAGGGCGATATTGAACTGGAACAAGGATTTGCAGCGGTAGCGGTTGATCCGAATGATAAAAATGCAGCCCAGACCGGCAAAATGGCCGGTGCCAAATTTGCGTTCCTGCCACAGATTGACGGTTTTGAGGACAGATCCGATACTACGGAATATCGTGCAATCGGTCGGGGATCATTGAGCCGCAAGCTGTTTTTGTCGGCGGTTGTGCAGATTGTTGATACGACAACCGGTAAATTGCTCCCTGACTCTCCCAGCATACAGCTCACTAGAAGTGAAGAGATTGAGAATGCCAAATTAGGGCAGCTTTCAGGGAGTGATGAAGCAATCGTTGCTCTGGCCAAAGAGATGGCAAAGAAACTTTCGCAGGAGATTGTTGCTCTTCTTCGTCCGGCAAAGGTTCTGGCGGTAACCGGGAGACAGGTGATGATCAACCGTGGCAGCGAAGCGGGATTTGTAAAGGGCGATACTGTTGAAATATATGCAGTTCAGAGCGTAAAGGATGATGACACCGGTGAGTTTTTCAACAATGAGGTGCCGGTGGGACAGGCAACCATCAGCCGGATTGACAGGAATACCAGTTATGCTGCCATCACCGGTGACGATATGGGCATTACCAAAGGGTGCGTAGTACGCGCTATAAAAACCGCTGCCGCTCCTGCTGCCGAATCGGCACCGTCGCCGGATGTGACTCAACCCGATTCCGGGACAAAAGGCGACGCGGGGAGTACTCCGGGGTCAAGTGACAAACCACTCAAGTGGAAATAGGGAGGTGACATGATGAAACAGGTGAGAAGCTTTATTGTTGGCGGGTTAACAGCGGCTGCTGTGAGTGCATCTCTTTGTCTGGGTGGTTGCAGTTCGACCGCCGGAGTGGAAACTTCCGGCAGGGCTTCATGGGACGAGCAGGGTGCCCGTTCGCTTGAAAAGAATGTGGTGTTCAACGGACTCAAGGGGGATATCCAGATTGTCGATGTACGAAGCTCCATGGCGGGAGATATTATGAGAGCGCAGGCTACAATGCGTTCCAAAGACAAGGATACTCTGCCGTTACAGTATCGATTCGACTGGTATGATGCCGGCGGCGTTGAAATCAATGCCGGGGCCGGTTCATGGAAACCGCTGATTCTTTATGGTCGCGAGACAAAAGTGGTTCAGGGAGTAGCGCCTGATCCGAGAGCAAAAGAGTTCAAACTCAAAATACGTGAGCCGGATTAGGTTGATTGGTGCCCTGGATTCGGACAAAAAACAAGGGAAAAAATCTAAATTCAAGCGAGGATACAACCTATGAAAAATGGCATCAAAACACTTTTGGCAATGGCGGCAATTGGCGCGTTATCTCTTTCCGGTTGTGCATCAACCATGCAATACGGTGATGCCGGGTCGGCCAAGCCGATTTCGACAGAGTTCGGCTCATCCGACCTTCAGCAGATAGCCGAAGCGATGGTCGATTCAATGATTACTTTCCCGCCGATGGTTGAGCTGACTTCTGCGCGCCGACCGGTAGTGAGCGTTGACAAAGTCAAGAACAAGACAATGCAGCATATCGATACGGAATCTGTTACCGATTCCATCCGGACAAAATTGCTCCGTTCCGGAAAATTCCGCTTTATCGATCGCACGACGGATGCCCAGACTGTTGAAGAGCTTAAAACCCAGCGGGACAGCGGGCTGGTGGATAAAAAGACGGCGGTCAATTTCGGCCAGCAGATCGGCGCAGAGTTTCTGCTGACATCCAACTTCTCCGAGATTAAACAGAAGGCCGGCAGCACGACGGATGTATACTACAAGTTCACGATGTCGCTCAAAAATATGAAAACCGGCATTCTGGAATGGTCAGACGAAAAAGAGATCCGCAAAGTGTTTAATCGCGGTACTTTCGGGAGGTAATGCTATGAAAAAAATGCTTTTGTTACTACCTGTTATACTTTTGTTGATGGCGTGCGCAACAAAGCCGAATTTTGTTTTTCTGGAAAAAACTGCGGTTGATCAGAATACCGGTCTTACCTGGGCGAAAAACGCCAATATGCCGGGGCGTCAGTTGATCTGGCGCGGTGACGATAATGTGTATGAGTACATGAAACGTCTGAATGAGACCAATTATGCCGGGTATGCAGATTGGCGGGTGCCGTCCAAAGAAGAGATGGCCAGATTGATCGAATATGCCAAAGATATGGGGTATGACAAGACCAAGATGGATACCTGGCCCTACCAGAAGTTGCGCCAGCTCGGTTTTATGGACGTGCGCGATTATGAATACTGGACCGCAACCCGAAAATCGCCGACCGAAATCTGGACTGCGGATATGACCAGCGGCGTTGTCGCTCCAAAGTTGGAAAGCAAGCCGTATTATCTCTGGCCGGTGCGGGGGAGCAGCGTTCGCTGAGGCATTTTTGAAATGAAGCATTGGTACAGTAACGCCCCTGACAGTTCTCCCGTAGGGGCGTTATTGTTTGTTTTCACCGGCCTGTCGTGAGAGCTTTGGGCAGAATATCGGGGGACATGAATATGGCAAGTATCTTCATTGTGTAGCTCCTTTCGGTATAGTACTCTGCATCATCATCGCACCAGGGAAACAATCTTTATCAGAGGGATGAGTGATTGATCAAGAGATTCCATGTTCTCCCGGCCGAGTTCTTCCAGAGCAGATCGTACCTTTTCTGCATCAGCAATAAGGGCGGCAACATCGACCCAAAGACAGATGTCAGACACCCGTTTCAGATAATTGACCCCGCTTACAAGAAGACTGACAGCACCGCCATAGTTACCGTTACGCAAATGGAGCAGGGCAACAGCGATCTGGAGGCTCCCCTGAAGGAAATCCTTCATCTCGCCCTGTTCGCCAAGCCACAATTCTTCAATAGTCTCATGGCATTCATACCATTCACGGCGGTTAAATTGCTGGATTGCCAGGAGCAGCTGTCCCGGTGGTGATTCTTCACACTTCAACATTGCCCGTTCCTCCAAAATCACACCCGCGCTAGAGTATGCTTCATTTCTTCAAGATCAAAGCGGCGCCGGCCATGAGTAACGCGACTCCGATTGCCCGCTTGCTGTCCAGGGGGATCGTGCGGAATCCGAAGAGTCCGAAATGGTCCAGGATGACGCTTGTGGTCAGCTGGGCGAAGATGGCTGTAGTCAATGCCGCCGTCGTGCCGATGCGTGGTATGGCAACAATAGTCATCGAGACGAAAAAGGCGCCGAGGCAGCCGCCGGTGAGTTCCCACCAGGAGCTGTTAGTAACACCCCTGATTGACCCCTTGCCGGCAAACAGCACCACCGCCGCAAGAAACAGGGTGCCTACGGCGAAGGAGATCAGGGAGCTTTCAAGCGCACCGATCTTCTGGGCCAGACGCCCGTTTATGGAGGGTTGAATCGCAATGGCAATACCGCCCATGAACATCAGGAAAAGCAGCATGATCTGGTTCATCCGGGTACCTCCATGTATTGAATATCGGGGGACACAATACTGATTATTGCCTCCACGGTCGACCAGGAGAGCCTTTGCTTGGATTTCGACCGGTCATATGTTCAACTGTGGCAATGAATTCATCATCTCCTGCAGGGCTATCTGATTGTGTGGCACTCTTGTATTAGTGGAGCACGGTTAATATGTAATCTGTACTATGTCCCTTGATAGTTGGTATTCGCTTTTCTATTTTATGACACCGTTTTCTACCGGAAACCCGGCTGCCTGCCATCCCGGCAGTCCGCCATTCAGGAGAAATACCTGAGTGAATCCGCGTTGCACGGCGACACGCGCCGCATCGGCACTTCCCCTTCAGGTGCTGCCGCTGCAGTAGAATACCAGCTGTGCATCTTTTGGGGCTTTGGGTAGCGCCGGGTTCTGCTCCATCTCAGCCAGCGGGATATTGATCGCCCCCTTGATACGGGTCTGGTCAAACTGGCTCTGCGAGCGGGAATCAATGATCACCGGTGCCGGCTCGCTCCGGTCGATCATCGCCTTCAGTTCGGGACTCGATATGGTGACGTAATCGCCGCCGAAGGCCGGTAATGATACTGCTGCGAAAAAAATCGCGACCAACACTGCTCTGATACTCTTCATATGTTATTCATCCTTTCCGGGGTGGCGCTACCGGCACCCGGTTTCAAAAAGTCCGACCATCACACAACCCCTTCGTACAGGACCAGATAACGCTCCGCTTCGGCTTGCGGAGAAAAATTCTCCGAAATAAACCTGCGGGCATGGCAGCCTGTTCTCTCTCGCAATGCTACATCACCCTGGAGTTGAATTACAAGATTCCTGAAATCTTCCTCGCCGTCATACAGCCAGCCGGTTTCTCCATTCCTTATCAGCGATCGGTTGCCGGGAATATCGGCCGCTACAACCGGGCGGCCGAGAGCCATCGCTTCCATGAGGGAGTTGGGCATGGACTCCGAATATGAGCAGTTAAGCACCAAATCGGCTCTCCGGTAAAGACTCCCCATCTTTTCATGGGGTATCTCTCCGAGCCATACGGCAAACGGTGCGTCGCAGAGAATCGTGCGAATCTTTGCGGCATAATCCTGATCGAGTATTCCCCCTGCAATAATCAGTTGTATCTCAGGGATGCTCTGTATCAGTCGGGGTAACGCGTGAAGAGGAAATTCCACCCGTTTGACCGGCCGTAACGCCGCGGGCAGCAGTACTACAAAGGCATTATCCGACAATCCAAAGGTATCTCCCGGATGTACCGGCAATGGTTCGACTCCCTGAGGCACGACCGCTACCGTTCCGCAGAGGCGCGGAAAATATCGTGTCAGCATTTCGGCATCACGGGTATGAAAACAGACAACGGCCTGCGCGGCCGTGATCGCATGAGTAGTCTCCGGGTGTGTCCGCAACAGCGGATCATAAATATCGCTTCCGGTAATGGTGATCACATATGGCAGGTTAAAACGCTCCGCCAGGCTTCGTGCGATCGAACCGCAGTAAAGCGCATGAAAACAGTGAATCAGGTCGGGCTGAAATTCTTCAATCCGCCGCCCCATCTCGCTAACAGAAAGGACGTCTACGGCAAGGTCAAGTATTTCAACTCCCGATTGACGGAGAAAGCGCGCAATGCGCCGTACGGTAATAATGTTGCCCCGCATGGGTCCGATGGAATAAGGAAAAATGAGCGCAATACGCATGGCGGTCTTCCCTTGGCCGGGGTGTGATGTGATGGCTGAGACCATGTCGGGTGACAAGAGGAGTACTCCGACAATCGGATTTTACCCACAAACTTCAAAAATCAGGCTTGATTTTCAAAGGAAACAGATAGGGACACACCTCGTCAAAGGCCCATTATTATGACCTTCATCCATAAGGTCAATAACAGGCTCATCCATTTCATTTGCCCTGTTCATAGCGGATCTTCACTTTGTTGCCGTCAGACCAGTCGTTGTGGTCTCCTTCAATAAGATGCAGCAGTGCAGATGGTTTACTGGCGGCAATCGCTCTGGCATGGGAGACCGGAGTGATACTGTCTGAGCGTGCACCAAATATTTCTATACGCCCTTGATAGTGCTGCAGTGCCGAGATGTTATCCCAGTTGTCCCGTAACAGCAACTTAACCGGCAGGATTGGGAAATGACCTGCAGCAACATCAACAAGACGGGCAAACGGGGTAATCAGAACGATCTTCGCAGGCGGATCCGGCAATGTACTCAGGTAGCAAGCAGGGCCGGAGCCGATTGATTCGCCAACTATGCATACTGGTGTATGGGGATAGTGATGTTTCAGAAGCTCGTACGCCTCCCGAGCTGCACTATTTATTGAAGTCAACGTAGGTGATCCTGGTCGGGTACCATAGCCGGGATATTCAAGAAAGTACACGGCATCTGTGGCCGGAAACGAGGGCAGAGCATAGATGCGGTCAGCTGCCTGGCCTGCATTACCGTGCATATATAGCCAAACAGTTTTGGGAGAAACTACCTGCCGGGCATAGCCTATCAGTTGCCCGTTATGATTCCATTCGCTCAGACCGTTAACTTGTTTGCCGTGGGAAGGGTGGTAGAGCAGTTTTCGTTGGAACAGTGCGCTCGCGATTATCAGCAGTACGTAACCGATAACCAGTAACAGCAGGATGCGCAGCAGAGATGGAGGATCTAAAATGGACACGGTACCTTAGTCCATTATGTATATGATTGTTAAGTGATTCACGCGTGTTTCCTATCTGCCGTGGAAAACGCCTGTAGAGGAGTAAGTAAAATCAGGAGCATGGTGGCGGTGATTGTGTGTCACCGATTAAGTCCAGATGTTGTTTCAGTATATTCAAGCACCCGGCAGAACTTTCCCGGATATCATGCAAAAACAGTCGCCAATCACGATCAGACATGTATTGCCTCGTTGAACACCCTTGTCTTAAGTTCCTCACGCAATGAATCCTTTAGGACAAGATCCACCTTCCCGCCAATGACGCGGGTCAGGAAGAATTTCAGTTCCATGTAGTTGTCGAAGGTTTTGTGGGGTTTGTCGAGTTCGACAAGAATGTCTATATCACTGTGCCTTGTCTGTTCTCCTTTAGCGTAGGAGCCGAATACAGCAAGATCCAGGACGCCGAACCGGTCGGAAACACCTTTTCTGCAGGCCTTGAGAACGGTAAGCAATTCGTCTTTGGACTTTACTTTTTTCATGGGTATTCCTCTTTACGCATTAACAATTTGAGAAATCTTTATATATCACGATAGGAACAACGGTAAAAGCTGATTATGAAGTTGACGGTGAATTCACCAGGTCAATATATAATTCTTTATAGATGTCACCAGCTAATCAGGTTGCAAAGGAGTTGAGTTAGAAGGTCTGGTCAATCTGGCAGGTGGTTAAGTCGTCCACCAGGTCTTCGACAACACTGAAATACTGAAGATCGAACCATTTCCTGAAGGTCCGCAGGTCTCTTTTTTGCGGCCAGTCTTGCTCATCGATCCACCATCCGGCCAATCGGTCCTCAAAGATCATCCCGAAAAACCTTTTTAGAACCCTCTCCCGCTCCCTGTCATCCTCAAACTCCGGAACAAGATAGGCAGTGCAATCGTGGTTGAGTTCTTCAAGGGTCACATCGCATGGATCAGGCAGGCTTTTCAGCCACGCCCGCATCGGCTCTTTTGCCAAAGCTATCACCAGGCCACGATTTACCATATAAAGCCCCCTTTAGGATGCTAGTGACTTTGGTATATCAAACTAATTCCTTTCTATGAACGACCATCTTCACTTGCTCACCTTCAGCACATTCAGCCGCTCCTGGGCAATCTTTGCGTTTGGCGAACTTGGATATTTGGAAACCACTTCTTCGTATAGTTTCACCGCATGCTCCCGGTTGTTCTGTTTCTCTTCGAACTGGGCGGTTTCAAGCTGCTGCTTCCCCTGGTCACTGGAACAGGCGGTCAGGGCGGTGCAGCAAACGGCTAGGAGAATCAGGACGTATTTTTTCATATTATCTTTTCTCCAAGTATTAATTCCGATTATGGATTAACAAAGAATACTGAATATCGGGGGACATAATACCGATTATTGCTTCCTCGGTCGACCAGGAGAGCCTTTGCTTAAATTTCGACCGGTCATATTTTCAACTTTGGCAATGAAGATGCCATCTCCGACCGGACGACCAGTTTGTGTAGCCTTCCGAAGCTGGTCAGCCTCACCGGCCATATCCCCGGCCAGAAACCCTTCCCAATCAGATATCATGCCTGACAACGTCCTGTCTTTAACCAGCGGATCGGTTTCAGCCCGGCCCGTATGGTAGCTGGCGCTCGACCAGGGATATTCCCAGGCATGGGCAACCATGCCGGCCTGCACGGGATTCAATTCCACATAGCGTAAAGCTGCCAACAGGTGATTTTCGTCAAGTACACTTGAACTGAATCTTCCCTGGAACAAATAACCTCGCACCTTCTGAGCAAAGTTCTTCATGCGGGTATAGCGACGATGGGCCTCGCCAAACCCTCGGGCAAGCGATGTTTCCGTATGTGGCACAGCGATAAAATGGACATGATTGGTCATGAGACACCAGGCGGGAATAACCAGTCCGGAGCGGTTTGCTTCTTCAGACAGAAAACTGAGGTATATCCTGCGGTCTTCATCAGAATCGAAGACATCCATTGAGCGAACGCCGCGTTGGGTGACGTGGTGCGGGTAGTCAGGAACAACTATGCGAGAGATGCGTGCCATGGCAGGATAGTATTTACGCGACTTCGTAAAGTCAATATTTAATCTGTATTATGTCCCCAGATATTCTTTCCAGCCTATATCAACTAGTTTCAACCTATTCAGGGTCAGTGTGGGGACAGCAGTAACGGCATAAGCCTGACCGGCCGGTTTATTAGGGCCGGTCTTGGCGCAAGTTGGACATTGCATTTATCTCTTTCTGCCGGCGTCAATTGGTATGAGGCAGGGACGGAAGCTGCATTTCTTCAATTCGGCCAATTAGATGTAAATCGCTTGCTCGTCTTCTGAGAACATTTCTGAGCAGTCGTTCACAATTTGCAACCCCCAAATCTACATTCGCAGGAATTCTTCCATGTAGTCGCAGAAGGAATTGACCTATAGTTGGAACACGGTCGAGATGCATTTCACAAGTTCGAAATACGAGCTTGCCTGAACAAGGCTCCGGAGGTATTTCCAAGAGAATAGACACAGCATCAGCAAGAGATATTGCTTCGGTTGACGTCAGATCTGGCTGTGTTAACCGAATGAGGGCTGCTGCTAATTGGTCACGTGAATCTGAAAATGACTGTAAGTAAAGAAACTCAAGTGGAATTAAAGTGATCACTCGGCCGTCAGCAGCAAGTCGAGCTAAATGTCGAATTAGTCCGTTTTGCTCTCTTGAGCGTATAAATGCCTGTTGAAATATTTCGCACCAACCAGGATCATTGTCGGCAAAATCACTTTCGTGAGGCGGATAATATTGACCTAATTTTTCCGACCGACCCAGCCAATCAAAAAAACTAACCCATTTGTCTTGCAACTTCGGATCTTTAGGGCATGCAATGCAACTGTGTGACCACCAAATTGAGGAAGGAATTTTTTCGCACAGAATGCGAAAATTCGACGGGCTAATATGTTTAACTATGCTGCCAGCACTGTTCTTGCTGGCTAAACAAAGAAACCAAAAAAGCATCTGTTGTTCTCTGTCAGACATGACTTTTTGGGATGTAGTTATCAAAGTCTTGATGGTCGAGTCAGGATATACTTTTTGAGTAATGCTTTGACTATAACTTGCTGGCAAACCGATTTTGCTTATTGCGGAACCAAATGGCAACGAGCTATCTGATTGTTGAAGAATATCATCAATATTAATCCCTTCTGACTGCCACCTTTCTTCTGCAGCAATCCAATCCTCAATGCTGCCTAATGCACCGTTCTCAATTAATTGTGCTAAATCTAGCAGATCTTCTGTAGATTGCACAATTTGCAAACAACTGGATAACGGCCAAGGTAGAATTCCCAATAAAGCCTTATCTGATGATTCCCAACCGCCATCTGCACATTCTTTGAGTATTGTCGCAAGGGTTGTATTGCCGGGTAATTTGTAGAACTTGTTTACCAAAATAAATGGTAACCAGCCCGGATGGTTACGAGGGAACATTTCCAACAGGCCATAATAGGTATTTCCACCTCTGGTCGTCGTGAATGTTAAAGACAAGTTGTCTTTGCTGTCTTGACTAAAAATGTTCAGAGATGAGTACATCTTCTCTTGCCCATCTATTAGTCTACAAAGTGCACTTAGGGGATCGGAAACATCATAGATATCTCTGCAACGGTATAGAAAAACGCCACATTTTGATGGGGACTTTTTTGATAGAGTTTCAGTGAGTTTTCCTCGTAGCCACACTGTTTTAAACATTTCAGGAAAATTTAATTGGAATTTAATCAATTGATCCATGTCACAGTGCCAGTATTTTTCTGCTAACGGAATTGCCCAGTCAATGTCTCTGTTAATTAACCGGAATAGCAGCAGCCAAGCTCCGAAAGTCCTATTTACCTCTGTTTGACCGATGCGAAGTTCTAATTCGTTGCGGTAGATGCTTTCTAAATCATGATTGTAAACAATAGCCAGTCGCTGGTCAGCTGATGCACCCTCTTTCGACTTTCCTACCATGTAGGGTTCGCTGATCAGTGCCAAACCAATACGAGCCAAGTGTCTGGCGTAGTTTGGGTTTTCGGCTACGGCACCGCTCTGTAGAACATCAATTGCAAGCTCAGATCCCGCCTTAGTTGCTTCTAGCAATCCATCACTGGGACTATTGAGATCCTCGCATAATAGTCGGATTGCATCATGCAAATGACGAGAACGAGCGTCTGCAAAACACTTACTCGCGGAAAATAAAAAGACATTTCTCCAATACGGCACTGAAGCAATTGCTCGCAACCTTGATATCACCACATCAGGGTTACCTGTCATTAAGCACTCTGCAGCCATATATTCCTGAAGTGACCTAACATCAAAGCAAAGTTCACCTTCTACTCTACTTGTGAGAAAGACAAGACGATGACGAGCGGCATCTGTTATGAGTTTGACCTTTTGCTCTTTTTCAGAGCCCTCTCGACCAATTTCACTTAAATATGTGTCTACAAGTCTCTCAAACTGAACTATTGGCAGACTGACTGCTGTGCCGCCTTCTGTCTCACCTCGGTACTGAAGCCAGAATCCGATGTCGTGATGCAACCGATCAATTGTAGGTTGTTGTTTGCTCAGCACAGCATCATAAGGTGGGACTGCTTTCTGACGTTCTCGATCGTAAATAGTACGATAGTAGCTATCAAATAACTGCCAACGATCTTCTCCAGGATCGCCCTTTGCGGCGACAACTGTAACCATAAAGGTCACCTGTAAAGGAGAACTCATAAGCTGCGCAGTAAGATCTCTTTTGGAACTCTGACGGAGCTTATCAACAATATCCTTAGACCTGTTTGGATCAGATGTCCCAAATCTTGCATCAGCATATCGCTCAACATATTTGAGTGCTCTTATTGTTGAGAGTGGCAAGACGTGTCGGAATGCTACAAATCCACTGGCAAATTCACCCGCGTAACCCTGCTGCCGTGAGGTTGCAACAACAAAAAGGTCTGCGCCAACTTGGCGTGCTTGGGCTAGAAAATCATTTACCGATTTTACTAATTCATCTCGGTTGCTAGTGGCGGGCACCTCGTCCAATCCATCCAAAATTAATAGTGACGGGTAGGTAGCAAGCCACTCAATAAGATCTTCGTTATTCATCTTGTGATCACGTTTTATGCCGTTTAACAGATAACGTTCTAAACTCTGGACATGATCTTCATCCTTTGAAGCTAACGCTCTAGCAAATCTATTTAGCTCTACTCTGAGTGGGTAACGTGGCGTTGCAGGCCAACTTAGACCTTCACGATTACATAGTTGACGCGTTTCCTCAATGATCTTGCGAGTCTGCGGTTCAAGTAAATGTGCTTCACGCCTTCCGAGAAGGGCAGAACGATGTATCTGTGCTAGGAATTGGCAAACTGTTGATTTACCTGAGCCAGGGCCGCCGAGAAGTACGAACCGCGTTGGAAATTGTTCTTGAGTTCCTTCAAATGAAGCTGTTTCTTGCTCATAAAGTGTTTTTGGATCGAGTTTTCGTGATCCTGCTTGAAGAAGTTCCCAGAGTACACCAGGAGGCAAATTTCCATCAGCGGTAGGTTCGTCATCAGGAGGTACTAATTGAGGTTCTGTCGATACTGGAAGATCAAAAAATAAACGGGCTAGTCTTAGTTGCTCCTCGGTTCGATTGCCAGCCTGCTCTAACCGGGATACTTCATCTGCACGTAACTCACGTTCCAAGAAGGATGTTAAAATTAGGTTTATGTTAGGTCGCCTTCGTTCGATGTCTGCTAGCATAGCTGCAAGAATATCATCTGGAGTTAGATATGAGATAAATCGCTTACGTAACGATTCATTTGCAGCTAAGAATCCGTTAAGTTGGTTTGCGTCCCAAATTGCATGCCCTTTAATCGGCAGTTTTACGTTATATGATTCAATAAGTTTGTTGCATTGATCCTTTCCCCCACCTGCAGCCGAGGAAAGTTCTACATTGGTGGCATAAACATAAAACTCAGGTTTCGGATCACGTTTTTTGCTTTTCACAAAAGTCTTCAATTCATTGTCAAGCTGTTGCAACGCCCACTTTGTTTCTTTTTCACTAGAATCAGGTTTTTCTTTGCACTTCGCTTGAATTACACCATACCCCGACCACTGTGTGGCTGGCGGGTAAGGGAATGGAACTTCCCCGCGGAAAGTAGCCTCTCGCCCTCCATCCGGCCCATTGCCAAAAGTGGTTACTCCTGGTCCAAAAACAGATAAGGCAAGTGCACGCACAAATTGCTCGAATGCTTCAGGGGAAAAACCAAAAAATTGATTAGCCATATGTGCCTCATGTGGAAATATTCTAAAAAGACAGTGGGGTTGATGTTCTATTTATTTGTTCAACGGGACTGAGACTGACCCCCGACCGTAGGGAGAGGGGTCGTACCGATGGTTATGTCATTGGCAATTTTCTTAAAGACTCTACTACCTGATTATCTGACTTAGAAATCATTTGCTAATGTAAAGATTGAAGCAACCGCACCCTTTGCTGTTGCTTTTGATATCGTATGCTTCGATGTGATTTCATTTGATAAGTGAACGAAGTTTCGAAAATGTCTAAACGAATCTGATAGGCGATGAACTGCTTTCTTGAGCAATCCGTTAGTTTCACAGGCTTTTATATATGAATCAAATGTTTTGTCAGAAGGAGTGACTTTATTGTGGATTAAATACAGTCTTAGCAATTCCTCGGTTACTCCACCAGCAAGAATTACAGCAGGCTTACTATATCCTGCGTTCGCCAAACAATAAGCATGCTCAATATCTCTGAAAATCACCTTACGTTTGAAGGCATCAGTTACAAAATTAATTTTCTTTCCGAGCAATTTCTTGCTTACGCCGTAATCATTTTCAATTTCCTTCCAAGTAGTAGCTTCTAAATTAGCGATTGCCCTCATTCCACTCTCCTTTACTGGCTTTAATTTTGAAGGTGCGAATATGTGGAGATTATTCTCGACAGGAGCTAGATTACGGGCTTGATTTTTGTTTCTATGTTCTAATACTGAGAAAAGTGGGCATTCAGAATAGTGCTGTGAGATGGCGTATGACCAGTGCCAGCGTGGATCATTGCTTGCCGCTCCCTGTTTGTGCAACATTCGGTGCGCCATATCAGAGTCAATTTCATCAGCATAACTAGAAAGAAAAGTGCAGAAATACCCAAAGCTATCATACAAAACTTCTGGGCAAAAATTTGAAAGCGTTGACAGCCTTGAATCTGATTTACTGACTGAAGTAGCTTGTTCGTCTATTTTGGGCCAAAGGTCACTTGACTTCCATTTTTTTAGAAGCTTTGCGTTTTCTTTGTCTGGAATTCCAGTAAATCCGGCTTCAGGCAAAAGTGATAGGCTTTGATAGTATCGCGGGCAGACTTCTACTGTTGCGAAAGGACATCGTGACGTCATCCGTTTTTCTTTGCTGATACTACCATACCATTCAAAGTCAGGTGTGGTTGTTGTATTTGGTATTTTGCTTGATTTCCTCCGTCGCCATTCGCTTTCGACGATTATATTTCCGGGGGAATCAGGGGGGAGTTGGGATTGCAGCTCTGCAAGTTCGATGTCGGGCATCATTTCTAGCTCGTGTGCTAATGGCACTTTGTGAAATGCCCTCATCATTGCTTCATGCTCTTCCTTTTCATTTTTTCTTTTCTGATAGCATGTCTGCAAATAAGCAAATGATTCCCTTTGAAATCGAGATCGGCGGCCAAGATTAATCTCGTAGCTCATTTCTTCATCAGAAAGAGACTCAATGCGTTTTTTCTTCTCGTCTGTAATCATTTTTTTCTCGCGATAACGGCTTGGGCCATGACCCGCCCGCCCAGCTTTATCGGGCGGTCGGGAATTCACCATAGGGGTCGCGTCTACACTTTTCACTTTGTATAATGTGTAGGTGACTCCAAGACACACCGTCAAACAGTAATAAGGAGTCTTTCTCTTACTGTTCAATCAATCGTGTTTTCATATATTTCTCCGGTTTTTTACCGGTAATTATAATTTCATAACATAGTTTCATATAACAATATACGTAATTTAATCCTATCCCACTGACCGGCCTTCTTATGCGTTTCTGAACGTATAAAACATGGCGCCTTTTCCTCTGTCATTCATGACGCGGCCGTATTGCGTGATGTGTGACGCCTTTCGCTCCTGGGAATCAATACGCCAACACCACCAACACCGGAACCAACAACCGTCCCGGCCTCTTCGTAAAGATCAGACCATCACCATCATGCGTTTTGATTCTTGCCTGGCCGGTCTTCGTCTGGCAATCCGGAATCTTTACACCGGTTTGTCTGACGGCCTCTAATCTTGAGCGATTATGACACGGCCGTAACGTAACGGAGTGGAGTGTAGTGCGGTGTGATATGAGTTGCCCTTCTCCCTTGAATCTATCCTGGCGAAAGTGAGACGGCGCGTCCTTGTGCGCAGGCTGGCTGTAGCGGTCTTCCCACACTTTTATACAACACTTGGAATTAAATACTTTTTCATATATTGTCCCCGCTCAGATCAAAAGACTCCTCAGCTTTAAGGTTGCATTCATGCTCTATGTAGAAATATGGGCGAAAAACAAGCCAAAAATGCTTGCCATTACAGCAATTCAACTGGTCACCTTCTCGGATTTCCTTTATGAAGTGCTTCCGCAGGCCAAAGATCGCCGCTTGTTTGGCCGTCAATTTCCCCTGCCCGAACTAACTTTATGGTACCGCCTGTATAAGACCCCTCTCAAACCAATAATTGTCTTTGTTGAAATGCTCACGACATTTTGCAAAGAAGCGGAGTCACTGCTTTTACTCATTCTAATATTCAGAAAAATTCAGAAACTGCTTAAACGCAATCCCAACCATTTCCGGGAAAACCCGCCATCACCGGAAGAAGTACAAGAAGGGAACAGAATCTTAAACGAGATTTACGACAACTTCTTCTCGGGACTCAAAGACGACCTTGATCCAAAACCTGTTGATCCTGAGGAAAAGGCCAGGTTCAATATATTTCTTGAAGAGCATGAACAGGAACTGGGGTTCTTCTTTTTCATCTTTGTCCCCTGTCTGTTGATTTACCAGACAAGCCCCAACGCTCTGTATAGCAAGGCCGTATCTGGTGACATCGATGCAATTGAAAAACTACTCAAACTTGACCGCCTTTTGCAGTATGAACCGGCAATAGGTCTGCAAACCGAAAAACTGAAACTTACCAACAAAACAAATCAGTATGAACGAATCAAAAATGCTGCTGATAATCTGGCAGTTACTGACCACAGCAATATTGAAGATGCACGAAAACATTGGAAATACGAGTTGGCGGCCATCATATCAGCATTCAGTAAACGTACCGGAAAGCGTTACTCCTCAGAACAGATACTCAAACTGTTTGGCGCCTATGCCAAGGACAAGGACAAGGGCAAACAAGGATTGGAAGATGATCTAGACCTCCCTGCCGGGAACTCGTTTTATAAGGGCATTTCGCGACATATTCAACCGTGGCACGATCTCTTTCAAAATACGGACATAAAAAAATAATTTCCTGTCCACGTTTTTTTAACGACTTCATGGAATCCTGGGGCAACTTAAATCTCAGGAGGCACCATGAAAACACAAGAGTCCGATTTACAGAAAATCAACATCATCCCACTTCTACCCGCCGCCCCGGCAGAGCTTACTGGCTCTGCCGGGAGCCCTGCCGGGACGGCGGAACCTTCCCCCAGCAGGATGTTACCTGTTACACATCCTGCTTCACCCCCACCAGTTGAAGATTACCAGTTTCTTCTCTGTGGCATTGATTCCCTCGATCTTGGATTATATGTTGCCTGGGGATCTGACTGGAAACGCCGCCTTCACTCCCTCGACAAAAAGAAACAACAAGCCCGAAAAAATGGCGGTCTGCTGATCGGTTTACCTTCCGGCAGAAACTGCATCTTCAAGCCAGGTGGCAAAGGTGAGAACTACCGCTTTCATCTCCAGTTCGACGCCTACAATCTTTTTATCGGTAAATCTGCCAAACCGGGAACATCCCCCAACGTCTATCTCTCCATCAGTGCCAAGGCTCTCTGGCAGAACGGCATTGAAACCGTTTTGTCATGGATCGCCCAAGACCTTAAAGCAATAGGTGGCGGCACAATCCAGCGTGTCCAGGTCAGCCGCCTTGACCTCTGCGCCGACTTTTATATTCCCGGTGGCCTCTCTTACGAATTCCTCCTGTCCCACAAAGTCACCCGCAACGATAAGGGCAACCTCTACCTCGACAAGAATGAGCTTGAAACCTTTTACGTCGGCGATGCCAAGTCACCTATTCAGCTCCGTATCTACAACAAAGGTCTGGAAGTTAAACTGAAGGGAACTAAGCTCTGGTTCCTCGATCTCTGGAAACGTGAATCAACCGACGACATCTGGCGAATAGAATTTCAGATACGCCGCCCGGCCCTCAAAGAGTTCGGCATTGACTCTCTTGACGATCTGAACGAGAAACAGGCCGGACTCTGGAGCTACCTCACAACAAAATGGTTTTCTCTGCGCCGCCCTGATAACGACAAAGCCGAACGGAAAACCATTCATCCCTTCTGGTCTGCCGTCCAGGACTGTTTCAAGAATCATGTTCCTGGCACTGACAGCGAGATTCAACGAGTCTACGGTTCAACGGGCAACGCTTCCCCTGAATGGCACCTATCCCATATCGATGGCTGTCTTTCCTCATTTGCCGCCTTCCTGGGGATAACCAACCGTGATGATGCACTGCAAGAGCTGCAACGTCGCCTGACCAGACGTAACAACGCCAGTGACTTCAAAACCACCTGCATCAAGAAAGCAATTCAACGCGGCACTTCGTCAGTTGGAGGTGACCGCTAATGGACTCTTTCAACGACTCCGCACTTTCGGCCTATTTCCCCGGCCTGGTGGATATCTGTCAGAATGAAGACGGTCAACTCGTCTATGCAATCCGTAAAGAAGACGAACTTTTCTTCTCCACGGAATACAGCACTGAATCAGAAAGCTTCGCCATACCGGAAAGAAAACATTTCCAGTTCACCATTCCCCGCACTGTTGAAGTCATGCGCTACTTCAACCAGGATGATGACACCCTCTATGACGATCTTCTGGCCTATCTGAAGCGCTTCTCAAGTCTGGACGACGGGCAAATGGCCATCGTTGCTCACTACGTCTTCCTGACCTATCTGCACGATCACTCCGGCATTGATTATTGCGGATACCTTCTCTTTTACGCCGTACCGGAACGGGGCAAGAGCAGAACAGGCAAATCAGTCTCCTATGTAGCCTTCAGGGGAATTCATCTCATTGAACTGCGGCCGCCGTTTATCTTCCGTTATTGCAAAAATTTTCACGGCACTCTGTTTTTTGATCTTCAAGATGTTTCAAAGAAAGCCGAACGGAGCGATTGTAGTGATTTGCTGCTCTTACGGTTCGAGAAAGGCGTAAAAATACCCCGTGTCACGAATCCGGATCAGGGAGCGTTCAATGATACGGATTATTATGATATTTACGGCCCGACGATCTTTGCAACCAATGAAGAGTTGCACAAGATACTCGAAACCCGTTGCCTGCCGATCATCATGCCGTACCGTCCCGGCAACTATGAGAACCCGCGTCCTGAACTCGGCCTTGAACTGAAGGAACGCCTGACCGCCTGGAGAGCAAAGCATCTCACCGCCACCTTCCCCGATCTGGAACCAATCGACGGCATATCCGGTAGACTGTGGGACATAACAAAGCCGATGTTCTTTATGAATGATCTGCTGCCGGTTGATGCTTCAGTTCTGGAAGATTCGATCCTCTCAATCGCCGGAGAAAAAGATGAATCCCGCAAAGATTCCTTAGAGGGGCGTCTGGTAGCAATCATCAAGGAAATCACCGATGAAGGTGGCCTCGATCGCTTCGTTGAATGGAGTATCAAAACCGGTGATATCCGCAACAAGTTCAACCAGGGAAGACCGGAAGACAAACATGTGTCACCGCAATGGATCGGCAAGCGATTAAAAAGCATGAGTTTCCATAACCGCATTGTTCACGGTTATTCGGAAATCAAGATCACCGCTGAAGAATATGCCTTGATCCTCAAACAGTACGGACAAACGCCACGAGAGTCAGCACTCCCTTCCCACTCTCTACCTGACAAAACAGAGCAACATCAGCATGTTTTGAAAGAGGTAGAGAGTGGTAGAGAGTCTGCATCGGTGCGGGGGGATCGTTTTACCTTCACCACTCCGGAAGAAAAAGAAGTCTACCTGGCCCGATTGAACGAATTGAAGGGAATTGGCGGCATACCGCTAGAAAAGATGGATCTGCTGGCCCAGGAACATCTTGAACAATGGAGGGTTGACCATGACTTTCCATTCTGAAACAAAAATTTCACATGAAACACAGTACAACACACTTCCAGAAACAGGTCTTGTGAGACTGTCACGAATCCTGGGTGACAAGAAAAAGGGCATACCGCCGATAATCCCAGTGAGCAAATCGACATGGTGGGAAGGAGTGAAATCGGGACGTTTTCCAAAACCGATAAAATTAGGAGGACGGACGACCTGCTGGAATGTTCTCGACATCCGTCAGCTCATTAACAAATCGGAAGTATGATTACGTTAGACCGCCTTTTCTTAATGGTATTACCTTAGCCACTGACTTCAAGCCGTCGAGATAATCAGCCCACAATTGCATCATCTTCTTGCGCTCGTCAAGGTGTGCCGTCCTATTGTATGCCCTGCCGTTAGGGTCTTTAACCGCATGTGCAAGCTGATGCTCTATGAAGTCAGGTCGTACTTGTAATACTTCATCAAGGATCGTCCTGGCGGTTGCCCTGAAACCATGAGGGGTCATTTCTTCTTTGCTGTATCCCATCCGCCGAAGCGCCGCAAGTAATGCAACTTCACTCATTGGCCTGTCAGTAGTCCGACCGTTCGGAAAAGCATATTTTCCTGAACCTGTCAGCGGATGCAATTCTTTCAGAATAGCAATCACCTGTTTGCTCATCGGGACAAGATGATTTACTTTCATTTTCATTTTCTCGGCCGGTATGTTCCATTGTTCAGAATCAAAATCTATTTCTGACCATTCCATTTGTCGAAGCTCACCAGGTCGAACAAATATAAGCGGGGCAATTTTCAAGGCACATGTCACAACAAAAGAACCATCAAATTCATCAATCGCTCTCATCAGTCCGGCAAGTTTCTTGGGATCAGTAATAGCGGCATGATGGCCGGCCACTCGTTTTGATAAAACGTCCCGCATATCAGTAATCGGATTAAGTGGTATCAGTTCAAGATTGAGAGCATATCGGAAAATCTGGCCACAATAAATTTTGATCCTGTCGGCTGTCTCAATCACACCCCTCGACTCTACTCGGCGGATCAAGGCGATAATCTCTCCGCGTGTTATCTCGGCTATTGGTCTATTACCAATAATCGGATATACCTCGCGCACAAGCCTGCTAATAATTGTTTTTTTGTGGGAATCACTCCAGACCGCCTCATTCTTAGAAAACCATTCACGGGCCACTTTTTCAAATGTATTCGCGTCTTGGTCTGATTGTAGGCGTACTTGAGATTTCAGCTCTTTCAGGATTGCACCGGGGTCAACGCCATTAGCAAGAAGAGTTCGAGCATCATCTCGATCTTTACGAACATCAGCGAGTGATTTTTCAGGGTAGGATTTTAAGAAGAGAGTTTTTCGTTTTCCATCGTAACTGTAATCTAATCGCCAGAGCTTGCCACCGCTGGGAGTTATCAGCAAATATAAACCGCCACCATCTGAAAGCTTGAAATCTTTTTCTTTCGGTTTAGCATTTTTTACCTGGAGATCTGTGAGCGGCATAATACGTTTTGGCATTGGCTCCTCCTTTTTTACGGTGTTTTCTTTTACGGTGTTTCAAGGCACCGTAATAAACACCGTCAAAACATCTGGATTCCACCATACCAGAGTGGACGAAACCGGACAACAGAAAACAAAAAACCCTTGATTTCTCAAGGGTTTATATATCAAGCCGGACTGTGCCGGACTATGTGGTGGCGTCCCCTACCGGATTTGAACCGGTGTCGCCGCCGTGAAAGGGCGGTGTCCTGGGCCAGGCTAGACGAAGGGGACGTTTGAAAACTGCCGCGCTGTTCCATTGAAGGAATCAGGCCCATGAAGCGCGGAAGGATGAGTTTTATACCCAACTATTGCCGGTAAGTCAATTATTTTTTTGCCGTAATTCTAATTTTTCACCCGATACACACATCTACGGTGCATACCAGCGCCTGACGACAAAGATCTCCCGGCTTTTCTTCCCCCCCGGCCAGACATCTGCCGGACTGCGCGTGCGGGTAATTTCGGCGATCCGCTGCGACAACGGCGTCAACACCACCCCGCCATTGCCGGGCGTGCCGCAGACAAGCCGGCTTTCGATGGCGGTCTGCCGGTCGAGTACTATGATGACATGTCCGTTCCAGACAATCAGATCAAGCGGCTGAAGCAGAGCTGCTATTTCTGCGCTCTTTTTACCGGCAATCGCAACAGCACTGCCGTACGTAATCAGCTGTGAACTGTTCCGGGGAGTCCAACCGCCGGTTGCATGATAGAGCAACCCGGAGCAATCGAGTCCGGCCAGTTCGCGCCTCCCCCTGCCGGCAGGCCTGACGCCGGCATAGAAAAAGTCTGTCAGCTCCGGCACCCCGCCGGGGACATTGCCCCCCCAGACGTAGGGTTTACCGGCCGTTGCCCGGAGAGACGCGACTATCTCATCCGGCGGCGGGAGTGTACGTACCCGCTGTGACGCGGCGTAGGTAACCGGCGTCAGAAAACGGCCGTCAACATAGAGCCGAACGTTTGGCGCGGCCGGATAGTCATTGGTTGCAACCTGATAGACATCGGACGTGCCGGAGGAGTGCTTTTTCAGAAGAGTAAATTGCGTTCCCGGCAGGGCGATGAATTCAAGCTCCCGCACCTGCCCGCAGCGATCAACCTTCAAATCCCGTCCGGTGGCACCGCCAAAGACCGCCTTCATATCTGGACTGTTCAGGACCGGAGCGGCACTGCGCGCCGTGGCGTACTCAGCAGCATCGACCTGAATGGTGCCAATGGACAGGGACAACATAACGAGAACCGGCAGGTACTTCATCGCGGGGGATGGGAGCCGGCTTTCCGCACCAGCTCTTTTTGCGCGAAGGTGAGCCGGGGCGACGCCAGCAGATCGCGCACAGTGGCGGTCGGGAGCCCCGGCAGAAAGAGCGTAAACCAGATCAGCGGCGTGCGGGGATTTTTGAGAATTGCCAGACGGATATTGGGGCGGCTTTTCCAGCGGCTGCTTCGGGCGACGGCCGAAACCGCCTCTGCGGTGGCATGTGACGACGTCAGAAACTGGTGCAGGGAGCCCTCTTTCAGGTGGGGATTGTCGAGGCAGATTTCCAGAACATTCTGCACCCCTTCGCGCAGCAATGCCTCCACAATTGCCGAGGTGCCGCGCCGCGCCAGCGTCAGTTTGTTGCCGAGAGGCTGAGTCGGTATCAGCTGCACGATTTTCCGTTCGGCGGCGAGGTGTATATCGGCAGACAACCCGGGGATGTGGCACACTCTCAGCAGATCAAACAGATACAAAAGCGGGATCAGGGTCTGGGCAATATGCGCGGGAGTATCCGGATGAACAACCAGGGCAAATTTGACCGCGGCCGATTCCATGTGGCGCTTTCCGCTGTAGATTGCGGTAATTACCGGCCCGACTCCCCGTCGCTTGAGGAGCGTCAGCAGATGCTGATGATCGAGGGCAGGGTTACGCAGGGCGGCGATCAGCACCTCCTCCCGGTGATCCTGTACAACGGAAAAGAGCCGGTCTTTATCTGCCGTGAGGGCTTCCTGCAACCCATCCAAACGAGGCAGGGCTTCAGGTGCCTGTTCATGGCCTGCGGCTGATTGCGGTTTGATTGACGATTCCTGAGACATACGCGCTCATTGCTGCTCTGAAAATGAGTCACACCGGGGAGTAATGTAGCACTGCGCCGTATGCAACCGCAATATTTTTCCCTCAAAACAGATGCGTGCTGCTGCCCGGTTTTTTAGCCCTGTTTTCTAGCAGTTGCGTCGTCGTACACTTCGTGCTACTAAGATATTACGGATATGTAATGGAGAGATTACCGTGACAGATATTTTGCCGGGACATACTTTATTCGATTCGTTGGATATAGAGGATGAATATCTGGCAGAGATCAGCCTGATCCTCGAAATGCGCTACAACTTCAGCATGTCGATCTACAAAGACAAATGCATGAAGCGGCGGGTCGCTATCCGGATGCGTTCATGCCGCTGCCCCGATGCGTCTTCATATTGCAATCTGTTGCGACAAAGCGAACAGGAACGGGAGCTTCTTAAAAAGACCCTTACTATTCATGTCAGTCAATTTTTTCGCAATCCTTCAATGTTTGAAAAACTGCGCTCGGAGATACTCCCGGATCTCTTTCAACGCGCCGTTACTTCACAGGGACTGCTCCGGCTCTACAGTCTCGGTTGCGCCGGCGGCGAAGAGGCGTATAGTCTTGGCATCATCCTGCGGGAGTTTTTTGCCGGCGAACTTCTGCATACCTCGACAGAGATATGCGCCTTTGATATAGACGCGGATATTTTAAAGGCAGCCGCATTCGCGCAATACAATGAGGATCGTCAGCATGACCTTACCGATGCTATCAGGGATCGATATTTTGTTAAAAATGGTTCCCGGCTGCAATTGTCAACGAATATTCGCAAGATGGTCACGTTTCATCAGCGGAACATCATCGAAGTTGAATCATTCGAGCCGTGCCAGCTGGTCCTGTGCAGAAACACACTTATCTATTTTAATCGAGCCGGTCAGGAAAAAATATTGCGCGGCATTGCACATATATTACCGACCGGTGGTATACTTGTGCTCGGTAAATCAGAAACTCTGGTCGGCGACATCCGCGGACTTTTTACTTCTGTCTGCCCGGTAGAACGGATCTACCGCCGGTTATAACGAACGGTAATCAATCCACAGCGGAGGGTAGGACATGTGCATTCCCATAGGTTATAAATTCATACTCGGTTTTATCGTTGTTGTTGCGGCCGTGGCTTTCAGTCCGGGACTCGTTGGTCTGCTCGGCTATTCTGCCGAGATCAGCGGAGTGCTCGGGTATGTCGTTGCCATGACAATCGGCCTGATTCTGGGTTGGCTGTTTTCAAAAGGGTTTACCGCCAATATAGAAATACTGACCGACTCGGCAGAATCGATCAGCCGTGGTGACCTGACCAGAGATGTGATCATTCGCCCGTCGCGGATACCTGATGAAAGTCATGATCTGGCACAGCTGATCAATCTAATGCTGCAAAACTTGCGAGAGTTGGTCCGACACATTAAAAAAACCTCCGGGCAGCTCACCGAATCAGCACGCGAGATAAATTCAACAGCCTTGGAAATCAACGCTTCGAACGAAGAGGTTGCCCAGGCAATCGAACAGATTTCACGTGGTGCGGAAACCCAGGCAGAACTCGTTGAAAAGGGCTCCAAGACAATTCGGGAAATGGCTGTTTCAATTGAACTGGTTGCAGCACGTGCCCGGGAAACTGCCAAAGCGGCCCGTGAAACCAGCCTGACGGCTCAGCATGGAGGATCATTGGCAAATGATTCCCTTGAAAGAATGAAAGACTTTTTTGAAATGCAGGAGCAGATCGGCCAGCAGTTCGATGCATTTAACAGCAAATTGCAGAAGGTAGGCAAAGTTGCCGATTGCATTGGAGACATCTCCAGGCAGACAAATCTGCTTGCGCTTAATGCTTCGATTGAAGCGGCCAGAGCCGGTGAGTATGGCAAAGGTTTTGCGGTGGTTGCTGAAGAGGTTCGTAAACTGGCTGACAGCTCCTCGCAATCGGCAGCCGACATCAGCGACATGATACAGACTCTGCGTGAGGAGAGCCGCAAAGTTCATGAGGTAATAGTTGAAAGCTCTCGCAGCATCAAAGAGGGGAAGAAAAATATCGATGTTACTGCAAGTGCCTTCCAGGAAATTCTCAAGACGGTTCTTGAGACGGAACGAAAAGCTTCCAGTATCGCCGATCTATCACAGATGCAGAAGGAAGGCTCAGCCAGGATGGTATCGGCGGTTGATGAGATTGCACGAGTCGCTGATGACAATGCCGCTTCGACAGAGCAGGTTTCAGCGGCTACAGAAGAGCAGCTGGCTGCAATGCAGGATATGGCCCTTGCAACTAGAGAGCTCACCCAGCTTGCTGAAGAGCTGATGACAGTCGTGGAGCGTTTCCAGGTTGATCACGAGTAGTATGGCTGAGCAGAATAAAAAATTACTGATTTTTTCATTGCAGGGTTCGCTCTATGCGCTGTATCTGAAGCAGATCGCCGAAGTCATCGACCCCCCGCGCCTGTCGCCAATCCCTCTGGCCCCGGATTGCTATCGCGGTGCCCTGAATTTTCATGGTGATATCGTCGCAGTTATGAATCTTGCCCTTTTTCTTGGCCTGTCCGGGAACATACCGCCCGGAAAGGTCGTTGTCCTCCATCAGGAAATCGCGGCTCTTGCCTTTCTGGTTGATTCAGTCGTCAGAATCGTTGCCGAAGATGAAGTCACCTTCCATGAGCTTGCAAATAACTGCTTTGCCGTCACCACATTACGACTGCCGGAAGGTGAAGCGACCCTGCTTGACCTTGAGACGCTCATACTGGAAACAGAACTCCGCATGCAAAAAGTTCGATAAATATCTAAAATGATGTTGATTTAAAATATGTCTTGACTCAAAAAAAAAAACGCGTATATTTCCTTATCGATTTCAAAACCATGCGCTTAGCGTTAAATGGTAAATACTCCAAAGAAAGAGGTAACACACATGAAAAAGCTGATCTCCTTGACCCTGGTACTGGCACTGGCTACTGTATTCGCAGCTGGCTGCAAGAAAAAAGAAGTTGCTCCTGCTCCTGCTCCTGAAGTTAAAGCTCCAGTTCAGGCTCAGATGTCTGCTAAGCCTGCAGCTGCTGCACCTGCTGCTGCTCCTGCAGCTCCTGCAGCTCCTGCTGCTCCTGCTAAGAAGTAATTCGCTTTCCCTCAGGGGAGCGCTCGAAAGCCTGCGGGGTAACAACCTCGCAGGCTTTTTTTATGCGCAATCGGAGGATTCATGCATGAAATGGCCATAACGCAGGGGATCATTGATCTCTGTCTGGAACATGCCGGAGGTCGTCAGGTCCGCTCGCTTGAAGTAGAAATCGGAGAATTAAGCAGTGTCGTACCGGATGCGATCGAATTCTGTTTTGAGGCCTGCAGCTGTGAAACTTTACTGGAAGGCGCCCGACTGACCATCATCCGGATTCCCGGCAGGGGCCAATGCCAGGAGTGCGGGCAGGAAACGCCGCTCACGGAGCTGTATGGGGCATGCCGGCACTGCGGCGGTAACCGGGTGGTAATCGTGGCGGGTGAGGAACTGCGCGTGCGGGAAATTGAAGTGGACGACTAAAAAAGGGCACTGCCGAAGCAGTGCCCTTTTTTGTATGTATCTCAGTTCTATTTGCTTACTTGACCGGTTCCGCTGCAGGATGGAACTGTTCCCAATGCTCCGGTGAACGCCACAACCCGGACAGAATCAGTTGACGGATATGCAGGAACTCTTTCGGCAGTCGATCGTACATTTTGACGAACAGCTCTTCGTGGGAAACAATCTCCTCTTTCCAGACATCGCGATCCACCGACATCAGTTCATAGAACTGCTCACGACTGACACTGTCCAGTCCGGTCCAGTCGAGATCTTCATACTTCGGCATCCATCCCAGCGGACTTTCAACCGCAGCTCCATTACCATTCACCCTTTCGATAATCCACTTCAGGATGCGCATATTCTCGCCGTATCCGGGCCAGAGGAAGTTGCCGTTGACATCCTTACGGAACCAGTTGACGCTGAAAATGCGTGGCGGAATAGGTGTTGTCCGACCTACCTGTAACCAGTGGGCAAAATAATCGGCAACATGATAGCCGCAGAACGGCAGCATGGCAAACGGGTCACGACGGACCGCACCAGTGGCGCCGACGGCGGCGGCAGTTGTTTCCGAACCCATTGTGGCCGCCATATAAACACCGAAACTCCAGTTGAACGATTGGTATACAAGCGGAACAACGTTGTTGCGACGCCCCCCGAAGATGAAGGCCGCCATCGGAACACCCTTCGGATTTTCCCATTCAGGATCAATCGATGGACACTGACCGGCCGGCGAAGTGAAGCGGGAGTTGGGGTGAGCCGCATTTCTGCCGCAATCCGGCGTCCATTTGTTCCCCTGCCAGTCGGTCAGAAGAGCTGGTTTGGCGTCGGTCATCCCTTCCCACCAGACATCTCCGTCCGGAGTGAGTGCAACGTTGGTAAAAATCGAATTGGCAGCGCAGGAAGCCATGGCGTTCGGATTCGTCTTCACGGACGTGCCGGGTGCGACGCCAAAGAAACCGTATTCAGGATTGATTGCATACAGTCGCCCGTCAGGACCGGGCTTGATCCAGGCGATATCATCACCGACGGTCGAAACTTTCCATCCGGTCTTCTCAAAGGTGTCCGGTGGCACCAGCATTGCCAGGTTGGTCTTGCCACAGGCACTCGGAAAAGCGGCGCCGAGGTATGTCTTTGCTCCATCTGGCGATTCGATGCCGAGGATCAACATATGCTCAGCGAGCCAGCCCTCGTCCTTGGCAATCTTGGAGGCGATCCGCAGCGCCAGACATTTCTTGCCGAGCAGGGCATTGCCGCCGTAGCCGCTGCCGTACGACCAGATCGAACGCTCTTCGGGGAAGTGGACGATATACTTCTCTTTGTTACAGGGCCAGGGGACATCTTTCTGGCCGGCCGCAAGCGGGGCACCGATCGAATGCAGGCAGGGGACAAATTCACCATTGCCCAGCACGTCAAGAACAGCCTTGCCCATACGGGTCATGATACGCATATTGACAACAACGTAGGGGGAGTCTGAGATTTCAACGCCTATTTTGGCGATCGGCGAGCCGAGTGGACCCATACTGAACGGGATGACATACATGGTGCGACCCTTCATACACCCTTTGAAGAGCTTATGCAGAGTTTCCTTCATCTCTTTCGGGTGCATCCAGTTATTCGTCGGGCCGGCATCCTGCTTGGAAATACTGCAGATAAACGTGCGGTCTTCAACCCGCGCAACATCCCCCGGGTCTGAACAGGCCAGATAGCTGTTCGGACGCTTCTCCTGGTTCAGCTTTTTAAAGGTGCCGCTCTCTACCAGCTGATTACAGAGCGAATCATATTCCTCCTGCGAACCGTCGCACCAATGGATAGTTTCAGGTTCACACAATGCCGCGACTTCTTTTACCCACTTGGTCAGTTGCTCATTTTTGCCCTGGTTACTCATGCCGCCTCCCCGATTGAGGTATTAAAATTTAGTTTCAATTAAATAGCATACCGATAGCTAAATAAAAAGAACTTAAATGAGTTGTATACAAAAATACTTTGCATACCCGATGGTCAAGGGAATAAGGGTAGAGACGGGGAGGAGGTAACGGGAAACCGGCCGGGATATTTTTAGGGACAATGAAACCGGACACACGGGGAACGCATGTCCGGCTTCATTGCTGTGAACAGCGTAACAGCTCGATGTGCCGTTGCAGTCGGCTCAGCGCAGCAGCGCCTCAGCCATCACCTCTGCAACATCACGCACCTTGACGTTATCGGCCTTGACATCCTTAAGACCATCTTCAAACATTGTCATGCAGTAGGGGCAGGCAACGCAGATCGTATCGGGCTTCTGTTCAAGAGCTTCCTTGACGCGCGTCAGATTGATCCGCTCTCCGACATGTTCCTCCATCCACATCCTGCCGCCGCCGGCGCCGCAGCAGAACGCATTGTTCCGGTTGCGAGCGATCTCAGCCGGGGCACTGCCGGTAGCAGCCGTTATTACTTCCCGGGGGGCATCGTACACGTCGTTATGGCGGCCAAGATAGCAGGAGTCATGAAAAACGGTCGATCCCGTTTCTGCCGTAGTTTTATCAAGAACGAGCCGCCCATCCTGTACCAGGTTGCGCAGCAGTTCGCTATGGTGGATGACTTCCAGTTCAAGACCGAACTGCCGATAATCGTTTTTCAGAGTGGTAAAACAGTGCGGACATTGCGTAATGACTTTTGTTACTCCACGCTCTATGAACGTCGCAACATTTTCCCGCGCCATCTTGTCGAAGACAAATTCATTCCCCAGTCTGCGCACACTGTCGCCGCAACATTTTTCATCCTTGCCAAGGATCCCCCACGAAACGCCGGCCCGGTCAAGAAGTTGAGCCATCGCTACGCTGACATGTTTGTTGCGTGAATCAAACGAACCGGCGCAACCCACATAGAACAGATATTCGGTCGTATCACGGTCGAACGGTTTTACTTCCAACTGACTGCACCATTTGGTCCGCTCTGAAGGTGCAATTCCCCAGGGATTGCTGCGCCCTTCCATATTCTCAAACAGGTTCAGCAGCTCTTCGGGGAATTTTGCTTCGCTTTCAACAAGGTGTCGCCGCATCTGGATGATTTTAGGCATCTGTTCGATAAAGACCGGACAGGCTTCCATACAGGCTCCGCAGGTGGTACAGCCCCAGATCGACTCCTCGGATATGCTCCCTTCACCCCCTTCACCGATCAACGGCGTCTGAGGAGCATTCCCCTTTTTCAGTTCCGTGCCGTTCTCCAGCAGATTTACTTTGATATCATGAATAACTGCGCGCGGATTAAGCGGTTTGCCGGTTATACTGGCCGGACAGACGTTCTGACAGCGGCCGCATTCCGTACAGGAAAATGAGTCGAGGAGATCTTTCCAGCTGTAGTGATCTGCCCGGGCAACACCGAATGTATTGCCCGCTGTGAATTCTTCACGCGGCTGGGTGTTCGGTTTTTCCAGACGCTTGAAAAAACAGTTCGGGATCGCAGTCAGGATATGCATATGCTTGCTGTTCGGCAGGTAGCACATGAACGCAAAAAGGGCCAGAGCGTGGGCCCACCAGGCAACCACATGGATTGTTCCGAGCGGCAGTGGCAGCAGCAGCCCTGCCAGCCACCCTGATACGGGCATGACTTTTCTCGCCGAAGCAAAAAACGAAGCCGGATCAACCCGCGATTTAACAACGAATTCCGCCAGCTCCGAGGCATTGAGCGCAAAAGAGGCAAGCATCAGCGTAGCTATCAGCCCCAGGATGAAAAAAGCTTCCGGTGTGCGGGCCTCCGGATAAGGAGGAGCAAACAGTCGTCTCACCGCTGCAACCGTTACCGCAGCCAGCGCGAGTAATGATGCGATGTCAATCATGAAGGCGAGCGGCACGTACAGCTCGAAAGGAAGTTTGATGAGTTTGATTGTATGGGGGAACAGTCCGTTCAGAATGAACTCGGTGTTTGCCACCAGCAGAATAAGAAACGACCAGAAAATGATGAAATGGTTAATGCCGAACGGCTGGGCAACCACCCGCTTCTGCCCGAAGGCATAGAGCAGCATCTCACCAAGACGCGTCCCGATATTGTCGAATCGATCTTCCGGGCGACCGAGAGAAATCAGACTGAAGCGTTTCCAGCATCCCCAGGCAAAGACGGATAGGGAAGCGATCAGGAGCGGGATAAAAATGAACTGATTTGGTGTCATATATAAAACCTCAATTTTCACCACGGAGACACGGAGACAAAGAGTAAAAGAGATACACAGCACATAGAGCCGGCTGAAAAAACGAAGCTATATTGACTGGCTTATCCCAATGTTTTTAAGGCTTTCTCCGTGCCTCCGTGGTGGGTTATAATTTTTTATTTTTTAATTCCCGTATCTTGGCCGTAATCGCCGGAACGATCTGGAACAGGTCGCCCACAATACCATAGGTGGCCACTTCAAAGATCGGGGCACTGCCGTCGCGGTTGATGGCGATCACCATATCGGAATCCTGCATGCCGACCAGATGCTGGATAGCACCGGATATTCCGCAGGCGATGTAGATTTTGGGTCGTACCGTTTTGCCGGTCTGGCCGACCTGACGATCACCCGGCATCCAGCCGGCATCAACGGCACTGCGGGATGCACCGACAACCCCGCCCAGTTCATCGGCCAGCTCCTGCAGCATGGCAAAGTTTTCCGGACCCATCATACCCCGGCCGCCGGAAATGATGAATTCGGCTCCGGTTATGTCAACCTTGTTCTTGCTGTGCGAATCCCTGATGATCTCAATTACCTTGGTGAGGACGCTCTCTTCGGGAACCGTAAAGGGATCACGGATAATCGTTCCCGCGGCACCCTCTCTCCGCTCCGGCATCGGCATCACGTTGGGACGGACCGTGGACATCTGCGGACGAAATTTATCACACATGATGGTTGCCATGATATTGCCGCCGAATGCCGGGCGGGTCTGCATCAGATTGCGTTTGTCATCGATACTGAGGCCGGTGCAGTCGGCAGTCAGGCCGGTGCCGACTCTGGTGGCAATCGCTCCGGCCAGGTCGCGCCCCATTCCGGTAGCTCCCATCAGGATGACTTCCGGCTTGTAGGTCTCGATCAGATGGCAGCAGGCTTCAACGTAGGCTTCAGTACGATAATGATAAAATACCGGGGCATCCATCAGGTAGGCTTTGGCGGCACCATGGGCAAACGCTTCATGGCAGAGATGTTCGACATTCTCGCCGATTACGAGTGCAGAGAGTTCGACGCCCAGCTTCGCAGCCAGCTCAGCACCGACGCCGAGCAGTTCCCAGGAGACCTTGGCCGGTTCCCCTTCGGTCTGTTCGACAAACACCCACACGCCGCGATATTCCGCCAGTTTTTGAGCAAGTGCGGCCGCTTCCGGGTCGATTTCCTCTTCAACCGGCGCGGCCAGGGCGGCCAGTTCTGCAAGGACCTGCTGTTCCTCGGCGGTAAAGTACATTTCGAGCGCGTCCGACGGACAGATCTTGATACATTTTTGACAGCCGATACATTTGGCCACCTCGACGATCGGTTCGCCCGAGTCGGTCATCTCAATGCAGTTTACCGGGCAGGAGCTCTGGCAGCGGGCGCCGCAGGCGATGCACTTTCCGTCAAGCAGACGGGCGACACCGCGGGGTTTTTTGGGTTTCGGTTTTTGTTCAGACATATAAATCCTCAGGTTGAGGTTAAGGTTGAGGTTGAGAAAGGGCTGGCCTTAACCTCAACCTGTGAGCGTAGCTCACGAAAACCTTAACCTGGTTTTTCAAATGGGTAGCATGTCCTTCGCCATCAGTTTTTCTATCAGCAGCGCTGCGGTTCCCGCCGGGTCTGCGTAACCGTCACCGATAATTTCACCCTTATCGCGCTCCGGAGAGAATATTTTGGATACCCAGGTAGGGGAGCCTTTCAGGCCGATTTTCTGTTCATCAAGCTGCAGGGTTTTGTTATTCCAGACTTCGACAACAGCGTCGGAGGCAGCAAGACGCATCTGCACTTTGGGATAGCGCGGACGGTTCAGTTCGCGGACAACCGTCAGCATCGCCGGCAACGGAGCCTCGACAATCTCATGGCGGCCTTCCAGCTTGCGGCTGACCCGGATTCGTTTCGCTGAAAAATCCAGGTCGATTATTTTATCCACCAGCGTCAATTGACGATAATCAAGGCGACTGGCTATGCCGGGGCCCACCTGCGCGGTATCTCCGTCAATAGTCTGTTTGCCGCAGAGTACCAGAGCGACTTCATCGACTTCCGCATGCAGTTTGCTGATTGCGGCTGCCAGAACATTGCTGGTCGCCAGAGTGTCGGCACCGCCGAAAACCCGGTCCGAAAGAAGTATCGCATGATCAACGCCCAGTGCGAGAGCCTTCTTCAACGTACCTTCCGCATTGGGTGGCCCCATCGAAATGGCGGCAACCGTACAGCCGAAACGGTCTTTCAGTCGCAGCGCCTCTTCCAGAGCATGAGTGTCGTACGGATTGACGATAAATGGAATACCGTCACGAACCAACGTGTTGGTGACCGGATCAATCTGAACCTGGGTCGTGTCCGGGACCTGTTTGATGCAGACTACTATCAGCATGAATCCCACTCCTGCGAGGTTGATAACTGCAGACTACTTGAGATGTGTCATCCGTACATATCACGGTTCGGCAGTGACACTATCGGCATTGTAAAAATCACAACTTGCCGCGAAGGTCAACTACTGATGTTGTGCTTCGTCTCTTACATCACATTTATAACAAGTTGCAAGCTATTATTATTTCACGAAAAATATTTAGTAATATGAAATATTGCCGTGGCTGCATTTTGTATACAATATGCCATAAATTACGTCACCTTGAGCCCAAAACACATCTCCGTTTGTTCAGGGCTGCCTGTCCCGGCGATACCGGGAAATCTCATGCGTACCACCGGGCTATTTCGCCAGTTTCGCAGTCAGTGCGGGTACGAACTGCATGACATCGGCTACGACCAGGACATCGGCCACTTCACCGATCGGGGCGTCTTTGTCCTTGTTGATGGCGAG
>VFJW01000112.1 GCA_009885845.1 Geobacter sp. | reverse complement strand
TATCAAGAATGGCTATATCCTCTTTCAACTCAACTCTGACGGCATCAATCTTGTTGTCAAGTGCTGAAACAGATTCCATTGTTACCTGGACTTTGCTGTCGATCGATTCAAGCAAAATCATCAAATGGTCTTTTTGCAATTTGGTCATACTAACGTCCTCCTCAGACTGGTATCTCGGGGACACATAACATTTTACGGTCAAAAAAAAGTCCGGTACGTCTATCACAATACCGGAAATATGTCACGTTTTCTAATGTTAGGCAGGGGAGGGAGGGCATGGCAATTCTGAGGAATCTTTCAGGACCTTTACATAATGCTGTAAATCTATTCTTTTTGCCACGGATATTCGTTACATCATCTACCAGAACATGTCTGGCGCCTTGGATCTCGGGGACACATAACATTTTCCGGTCAAACAAAAAAGTCCGGTACGTCTATCACAACACCGGAAATATGTCACGTTTTCTAATGTTATTCAGAACAAACAAATTCGAAAAATTGATCAGAAAATTGGACCGTAATCAAATTGGATCGGAATCCAATGGCCTGCTGGTCGTCAACCCTTTTTCCGACATGGGTTGACAATGGTTTGCTGCTGTGCTATCCGATGATGAGGAGGAATACCTAATTATGACGATACGAAATTATATTCAACAGATGGCGGAAAAAACCCTTTCAGGCGGCATTATTACCGATGATGAGGCGCTGAAACTCTCCGGGGCTTCCGGTTCCGACCGGTATCTGCTTTTTGCCGAAGCTGCCCGCATCCGCGACCATTTTGTCGGAACATCCGTTTTTCTCTGTTCGATCATCAACGCCAAATCGGGGCGCTGTGCCGAAAACTGCGCCTTCTGCGCCCAGTCGGCTCACCATGACACCGGAGTTACGGTATATCCGCTGGTCGATGAAGACGAGATGGTGCGCTGTGCCGCTCTGGCGGAGGAGAACGGGGCCGGTTGCTATGGCATCGTTACCAGCGGTACCAGTATTAATAAAGCTGAAGAGCTTGATCGTGTCTGCCGGACGGTCAGTCGCATCAAAGCTGAAACCGGTATTTCCCCCTCCTGTTCGCTCGGAATTCTTGACGAGGAAACGGCGCTGCGTTTGAAGCATGCCGGTATGGACACCTATCATCATAACCTGGAAACCGCCCGGAGTTTTTTCCCCCAGATATGTACGACCCATGATTATGAGGAGGATGTTGCCACCATTCGTGCGGCCAAGGCAGTTGGATTGCGGGTCTGCTGCGGCGGCATCTTCGGTCTCGGAGAGTCTTTTGCCCAGCGGATCGAGATGGCGTTGACACTGCGCGAGCTGGATGTCGAATCGATTCCGCTCAATTTTCTGAATCCGGTGGTCGGGACGCGGCTTGAGCATGCCGACAACCTCACCCCGCTGGAATGTCTGACTATTATTTCGGTGTATCGCTTTCTGCTGCCGGGCACGCGACTGTCTGTCTGCGGCGGTCGCGAGAAGAATCTACGCGAGCTGCAGTCCTGGATGTTTCTGGCGGGAGCCAACGGAACCATGACCGGCAATTATCTGACGACTCCCGGCCGTCCTCCCGAACTTGACCGGCAGATGCTGAAAGATCTTGAAATTCCGGTCGAGGGCTGTTGCGGAGCGGAAAGCTGATGATGCCGCGTGGTATTTTTGTTACCGGCACCGATACCGGAGTCGGCAAGACGATTGTCGCGGCAACTCTGGCACGGCTGCTGCGAATGAATGGTATTGCGGTCGGTGTGATGAAGCCGGTTACCAGCGGCTGCCGTCTGGAGGATGGTCAGCCGCTTTCGGACGATGCGCTGCTGCTCTGCCAGGCAGCCGGTGTGCCCTGCACTGATGATGTTGCGCCGTACCGACTGCGTGAGGCGCTGGCCCCCTCGGAAGCGGCACGGATTGATGGCGTCCGGATCGACTTTTCCGTTATCAGGGCTGCGTTTGACCGTCTGGCGGCATCCTGCGAGTATATTATTGTTGAAGGGGCGGGAGGATTGATGGTGCCGCTGTCCGGGGGGCTGCTGGTTGCCGACCTGGCGCGTGAACTCGGACTGCCGCTTCTGATCGTGGCCCGGCCGGGGCTGGGAACGATCAATCATACGGTGCTGACCTGCTATGCCGCGCAGCAGCTGGGACTTCAGGTGGCGGGGGTTATCATTAACGGCATGCCGGAGCATCCCGGACTGGCGGAACAGGGAGCCCCCCATCTGATCGGTTCGCTCTGCGGCGCGCCGGTACTCGGAATATGGCCCCGCTGCTCCGGAGTTGACGAGATGGAAATCGTGGATATTCTGGCTGAGCGGCTGGATGGGCAGGCGGAGACCGGTATTGTGCTGCGGGAGCTGGGGGTTTGACATTCGATATTCGAATGTCAAATTTTGGATTTTGGATTTTGGATTTTGAATGCTGAATGCTGAATGCTGAATGCTGAATGCTGAATG
>VFJW01000077.1 GCA_009885845.1 Geobacter sp. | reverse complement strand
GAACCTTCAGCAGAATCACCGCAGGCAGCGATACGTACAGGGCAAACATGTTGAGAACCTGAACCGTTTCAGGCGGAAATGCCTTCAGCCTCGCGAAGAGGATTCCGAGCGCTACGAAAACGGCAATGAGGGCAAAATTTTCCATGGAGCGTACAGTACTCCAGTGTAAATTGATTTTGACAGTTTATTTATTTCCCCTCCCCCTGTTGGGAGGAGGGGAGTATCTAATCTTACTTGAAGTTAGCCATGGTTTCTTTGACCGGAACGTTCAGTTTTTTGAAGTCGGCGATATATTTTTGTTCTTCTTTTCTGTATTTACCGGCATCCCAGTCTTTTCTGTACTGAACGGCATCATTAACCCATGTTGCACCGGCAACGCTACGACCTTTTTCGTACATCGGCAGCAGTGCTTTTTCAAAAGCATTCCGCTCGGAAGCGTTCAGTGTATGTACTTTCATGCCTTTTGATTTAAGTTTGGCAATAAAATCGTCGTCGCACTCGCGATTTAGTTTGCGCTGGAAGGCACTGACTTCAGCAGCAGTGTCTTCCATGATCTTTTTGATGTCTGCAGGGAGTGCATTCCATTTCTTTTTGTTAACCATCATGATCATAACATTATATGTATGCTGAGACTGAGTCATCCAAGGCTGTGATTCATACATTTTGGCGGAATAGATATTGACGGAGGGGTTTTCCTGTCCGTCGATAACCTTCTGAAGCAGTGCGTTAGGAAGCTCCGGGTAGGCCATAGGGGTAGGACTGCCACCCATAGTGGAAATCAGACCCATGTACATAGGACTTTCCATGACGCGGATCTTTTGCCCCTTGACGTCTGCAGGAGAAGCTATCGACTTTTTGCTGGAGGTAAAATTTCTCCAGCCGTTTTCAAGGAAGACGACACCGTGAATCCCTTTGCGATCAAGCAGTGCCAGCAATTTTTTGCCCTGCTCGCCGTCGAGATAGGTGTAAGCCGCTTCGTAGGTAGGAAAGAGGAACGGCAGGTCAAGAACCTGGAATTCCGGAGCGAAGCCGGCAATGGCACCGGTAGTGGCAAAAGTTGACTCGATGGTGCCGAGCTGTACGCCTTCGATTACGGCACGTTCGCCGCCCAACTGGCCGGCCGGGAACACCTTGATCTCGACCTGTCCGTTGGTGCGCTGGGCTACCAGTTCGGCATATTTCTTGGCGCCGACGTCAATCGGGGTGCCGGCCGTGATAACGTGGGCCAGCTTGAACGAATACTTGGGAGCGGCGAAAGCCGGGACGGTAGCCAGGGTTACGGCTACGAGTAACAGAGCGGACAACAGACTTTTTTTACTTGGTTTCATTTTCTACCTCCTGTGGGATTTTGTACTTCGTGGTTGACAATTCTCCTATGGCGGTGTTGGTGCCGGTGTGCCTGAAAGCAGGTCGGGAAGCCAGGTCGAGAAAATAGGGATATAAGTATAAACAATCAGCATGACAAACATGGCGATGATAAAGGGAATACAGGACTTTACTATCCTGCTGAGAGGAAAGCCGGTCATTCCTGATGATACGAACAGGTTCAGTCCGAGCGGTGGTGTCAGCATTCCCAGTTCCAGGTTGTAGATCATGATAATGCCGAAATGGATCGGGTTGATATTCATCTTCATGACGATCGGGTAGAAGAGCGGCGCCAGAACCAGGATGGCGGAGTTCGGCTCCATGAAACAGCCGACGATCAGCAGCAGCACGTTAACGGCCACCAGGAACATCCAGGGCTCCGGGGCAACGGAGATGATCCATTCAGCAACTTCCTGGGGGATTCCCTGACTGGTCAGATACCAGCTGAAGGCACTGGCGGAGATGATGATGAACATGATCATGGCGGCAACGGATGCGGAGGAGGTGAGGATATCGACGTAATCCTTCAGTTTGATATCTTTGTAGATAAAGCTGCCGACAATGGCGCTGTAGACAACAGCAACAGCGGCCGCTTCAGTCGGGGTAAAGACGCCGGAGTAAATTCCACCCAATACGATCAGCGGCATCATCAGGCCCCAGAAACCTTCCTTCAATGCTGCGACCAGTTCCGAAAAATCGGCTGTTGTTTCGCCATTAACCTGACCGAACCCACCCCGTTTGGCGGCGATGTAACACATGACGGCAAAAACTGCTGCTGTCATCAGTCCCGGTACGACACCGGCCATGAACAGTTTACCGATCGGTTCACCGGTAGCCAATGCATAGACAACCATCGGAATTGACGGGGGAATCATGATGCCGAGAGATCCGGCGGATGTAATAACGCCGACAGAGTACTTGTCGTCATACTTGGCCCGCTGCAGCGCCGGAATCATGATGGCGCCGATTGCGGCAACGGTAGCAGGTGAAGAACCGGAAATGGCGGCAAAGAAGGCGCAAGCAGCTGTTGCCGCTATAGCCAGACCGCCTGACATGCCGCCGAACAGTGCAGTGGCCACCCGGATCAGGCGCTGGGAGATACCGCCAGCGGTCATGATGTTGCCGGAGAGGACGAAGAACGGAATCGCCATCAGAGTGAAGGAGTCAGCAGAGCTGAACATCTGCTGAATGATAACCAGCATCGGCACATCGGTAAAAAAGAGAAGCGCCAGCATGACCGTGCCGACCATGGCTACGGCGATCGGTGTTCCGGTGGCAAGCAGGGCTGCCAGAATTGCAAAGACTATGACGCTGTTCATTGCTGCTCACCTCCGGCGATATTCAACTTCTCTTCGCTATGTTCACTTGCAAATAACACCGATTCAGCTTCATCAGGATTTTTCAGCAGCTTCACGATATTATGTATGAAATGAATAATACTCAGCGTGAGTCCAACGGGCATGGCGATATAGGGGATGTACATCGGGATGCGCATGGCTGGAGAGAGCTGTTCAAACTCCATCGTCTGCTGTATAAATACAAGGCTGGTGTAGATCAGGATACCGATGACGATTACCCCGATCAGGTTGAGGAAAACTTCTGATGCCAGCAATAGTCGATGAGGCAGAAAACGGATCAAGGCATCGACACCGATGTGCTGATTTTTCCTGACGCCGATCGAAACCCCGATGAAGATCGACCAGACGACCAGGAAGCGTGACAGTTCCTCCGACCAGATCGGCGTGTAGTTAAAGCCGTACCGTGAAATGACATTACCGAAAACGAGCAATGAGACCGCCGCCATTGAGAACACGGCTAAGCTGTTTTCGATCCATTCAAGCAGCTTGATCAGTTTGTTCATACAGATTCCCTCTCTATTGTTTAGTGATTTCAAAAATTGTTTTTATTTCACGTTATATGCTTTCAATACATCGTTTCAAAAATATGTCTTACCAATTATTCTTTTTTTAAACAGCTGTCAAGATAATTTTTATGTTCTACGAAAATCCTTGTTGACAGCGGTGTAACGATGCTTTACCGTAGCATTTGAGTCTGGCTATACAAATTATATTTACACGTAAACCTGTTTACCAATTAATAGAAATGAGCACAACACGGAGTTGATAAATATAATAAGAGTATATGGCTGAAGAGAGAGGAGCGGGAACTATGTACCAGCAATTTAAAACCAGGGCGGAAGGGGTGAGTGCAGAAGTATACCGCTTCAAAACAAAAGCAGCAGCGCGTGCTCATGTGATCGAATTTTTACACGCTGAGGGATTGGCTGATGAGCCAGACTCTTTCGCCCTCTGGGCTGACTGTCCCTTTCTTGATGGTATGGATCTGGGTGCGCTCAAGGGAATTGCCGGGTTGAAGTTTGAGGTTACGTGCGAACTGGCATCGACCGCCCGTTTCGGCATCAGTCAGATGGAGTGGGCTCTGGCGGATACGGGCTCGCTGGCGCAGAATTCAACAGCTATAGAGCAGCGTCTGGTGTCGTCACTCTCCACGATTCATATCGCACTGGTGCCGACGAGCGGTATACTTCCGGATATGCCGGCATTGCTCTCCCGGGTTCACCCGAAAGAGTGCGCATACCTCGCCATGATTACCGGACCGAGTCGAACTGCAGACATCGAGCGGGTGCTGACGATCGGTGTCCACGGGCCGGAACGGCTTATTATCGTTTTTGTCGATGATCTGGGAGGTACTGACTAATGGGTACTGAATTTAAAGACTCAATAACGAAGGCGGTAAATAATGCCAATCTGACCGGGGCACTCGGCAAGTTTTCCGAAGCATATAAAGTCAACCGCGCCAAGGCGTATGAAGGGATTGACTTCGAGGAACTGCGGGGGAGAATTGCCGATCTGAAATCGTATGCCGCATCTCATCTTGAGGAACTCTCCGAACAGTTCACGCAGAACGCCGAAGCCTGCGGAGCCACCGTGTTCCGGACGAACGACCCGGCAAAAGTCAGGGAATATATCCTGAAGGTTGCACAGGACAATAATGTCAAGACGGTCGTAAAATCAAAATCAATGGCAACTGAGGAGATTCACCTCAATCCGTACCTGGAAAAAGCAGGCATTGAAGTGGGGGAAACCGATCTGGGCGAATGGATCATTCAGCTGGCCGGACAGACACCTTCGCATATGGTCATGCCGGCCATACATATGACCAAGGAGGAGGTCTCCGACCTGTTCAGCAAGGAAGTCAATGAACGGTTGACCTCCGATATCCCGCGACTTGTCAAGGTAGCCCGTGAACAGCTTCGTCCTTCCTTTCTGGCCGCGGATATGGGTATTTCGGGTGGTAATATCGCCGTTGCGGAAACCGGCAGCATCGTCCTCATGACCAACGAGGGGAATGCCCGCCTGGTAACGTCACTCCCTAAAATCCACATCGCACTGGTCGGTATCGAAAAGCTGATAGAAAAATATGCGGATGTCGCCACAATTCTGAAGGCACTCCCCCGCAGCGCCACTGCGCAGCTGCTGACCAGTTATGTTTCCATCATTACCGGACCGACACCGAATCCTGACGGCAGCATGAAGGATCTGCATATTATCCTTATGGATAACCATCGCTCCGAGATGGCGGCTGATCCCAAATTCAAACAGGCGCTGCAGTGCATCCGCTGTGCGTCCTGTCTTAACGTCTGCCCGATTTTCCGCCTCGTCGGCGGCCATGTATTCGGCAAGGTCTATACTGGCGGCATCGGTACGATTCTGACCGCCTGGTTTGATGAGCTGAAAAAGTCAGAGGATATCCAGGGGCTCTGTATTCAGTGCGGCGCCTGCAAGGATGTTTGTCCCGGAAAGATCGATATACCTGATCTGATTATGGAGATCCGGCGACGGCTGGTGCAGGATCAGGGGCTGCCGTTGCTGCAGAAGGCTATCTATTCCGTAGTGAACAATCGTAAGCTCTTCCACGGCATGCTGCGAGCCGCTTCAATCGCCGGTAAGCCGTTTACAACGGGCAAATTTGTTCGCCATCTACCGCTCTTTTTGGCGGACCTGACCGATGGTCGCAGTCTTCCGGCAATAGCAGCCGAACCGTTCAGGGATCGTTTCAAAAAAATCAAACAGCCGAAGTTGAAAGAAAAAGCGGCATTTTATGCCGGTTGTCTGATTGATTTTGCCTATCCGGAAATGGGTGAATCTCTGATTAAAATCCTGAACAAGGGGGGCATCGAAGTAATCTTCCCTGAAGACCAGACCTGCTGCGGAGCCCCGCCCCGCTACAACGGGGCCTACGAAGTGGCTGCCAGTAACGCTGTTGACAACATCAAAGCTCTGCTGCGGGAGGATGTTACGTATGTGGTCTCGGCCTGTCCAACCTGCACCGTAGCGCTTGATCATGAATTCATCAGCACCTTTGAAAGCCTCGGTCAGACGGAATGGCTGCCACAGGCGAAAATACTCGCCGGGAAAACGATTGATCTGTCTACTCTGGTTACAAAGCTGGTGAATGAAGGTCGTCTTACGCTGAAGGAAGGGAGGAAGCTGGGGGCAATTACCTATCATGACTCCTGTCATCTGAAACGGACGCTGAAAGTCTCTGAACAGCCGCGGGAGCTGCTTAAGAAAGCTGGGTATGAGCTTACGGAGATGTTCGAATGCGATACCTGTTGCGGTATGGGGGGATCATATTCGATGAAGCTGCCGGAAATCTCTGCACCGATTCTGCAGCGGAAGCTCAGGAACATCAAGGAGACCGGTGCTCCGGTCGTTGCCATGGACTGTCCCGGATGTGTTATGCAGATCAGGGGTGGTATGGATCAGGATGTGGCGGATATACAGGTCAGGCATACTGTTGAGGTGCTGGCGGAGCAGTTGGAGTAGCTTTATTCATATGTAATTTAGTCGGAGTTTACTTGGGGAACTAATATTGGAGGGACGGAATAAAGTGTTTTGGGTGCTTGCGGGTGGATATGTGGGGGTTGAACCAATCTCTCACAACAATAACCGGTCAATCGCTGCTATTATTTCCGAACGCTGCGATTGAGCAGATACAACCGGACGACCAAGAATAGTTCTGAGAACCGCCGTTATTTCTGCGGTTGACAGCAGGTATTCAACGCCATTAACCAGAATAGCCGGATTGAGAACAGTTGCACCGGAGAAATACTTTTTACACACCAAAGGTATGACAACGCATGTTGCCAAAGAATCCACAAAACGTCCCTGAATTTCTACCAGATATGGCGCTTGTTTGCTGGTGCGCGAACCTGGGTTTTTATAGACATCAAACTGTGCCATTAAAGACCAAGACCAATGTCTTCCGACAATGTGCCACGCGCTTCTATCATTTGGTTATACGATTTGAATGACGCCTGGTTCTCTTCCTTCCAGCGCATTAGTTCACGCTCTGCAAGAAATGTAACCATAGATTGTTCAAACAGAGCAGAAAGGTTTCCTTTTTCACTGCGTACCCGGTCTATCAGGTCACTATTAGCTGTCAGATTTACCGGACGGCGGGCTGCTTGGACATTATAGGCAAGTTGCATAAATAACCTCCTTCGGAACTGATATGCGTATAATAATGCGCATCATAGCACATGTCAACAGGATATTGCCTTGCTGCAGGCAGGCTATCCAGAGCATCCGTAAGCTTCCCTGTCAAGTCAAGCATTACAGACTGTTTACTGGTAAAAAATGCTTGCATCTGTAAGATTTTTCTTGATTTCCAGTCTCATTTCATCAGGTGCAATCAGTTCAGCATCAGGACCGAATGACAATATCCACTTTCGCACATCCGCCCAGCCTGAAGTTTTCATTTCCAGAAGAATAGATCTTGCCGCTATCCGCTTGAAGTCCGGATACATAGTGCGAATCCGGTTGGGCGGGCACGGATGGAACAGGCCATTGGAAATGCAAAGAAATATCAAAAGCAGTAAACGATGAAAGGCGGCCTTCCGGTCGCCTTTCATCGATTGACTATGGAGTATTTGGTTGCGGCTTATAAATTTTCAGTAGCGCCTGGAGGCATACCATGAGATGGGGAGGTTGATTGACAAGCCGAAGGTGACGGCTCAAAGAGACCAATAAAATCTGTGTCAATAAAATCTGTAGAAATATTTTTAGTGTAGGTATAAAATACCAACATGAGTCCTAAAGCGCGTCTTTTCAGGCATGAAAAATATACTGATCGTTTCGGCAATACGGCTGAAATCAAGATATGGATTGTTCCGGTATCCGCGCATCACCCGGACGGTGTCAAGTATTCTCTCGTGTATGTGGTTGATGGTGTCCGTGTAGTTGGGTTTGACAATGAGCGTGGCAAGGGAAATCATTTTCATCTTGATGGTAGCGAACAGCTCTACACGTTTAGTGGTATTGGCAATCTACTGAAGGATTTTCTTCAGGCAGTCAATGAGTGGAAGGAGAAACGATATGGCCATCAAGGCTAAAAATATTACCATCGGCATAAAAACACTTGAAGTGGGTGTACAGGAAATTGCCGAAGCGTATGAATCCTACCAAGCAGGAGGCAGTTCGAAGCCTCATCGAGGCATATACTTTGAAAATCTGGATGCATTCAGAAAGATTCTCACTGAAAAGCGGCTTGAGATTCTGCATGTTGTCAAGAGGGAAAAGCCGGACACTATTCACCAGTTGGCGCGACTTGTCGGCAGGGATGTTAAAAATGTCAGCGACGATTTGAAACATCTTGCCGAGCTTGGGTTGGTTACTATGGACAAAAGCGCAGTTGCCGGTGATCAGGTGAATGCCCCACGTGCGCCGCGAGTAAGTTATGACAAGATTTGTCTGGAGATTGCGATTTGAGGGTACCCAGGCGACCAACAATGTAGTTTTAAATATCTTTTGTTTTGAATATTTGATTCAGATAAAAAACTCTTGAACAAAGAAAGGCGACCTTCCGGTCGCCTTTCTTTGTTCGTATTCTATGATGTCTGGTTACGGCTTGTAAATCTTCAAAAGAGCCTGTGCCATCTCGGCCGGACTGTCGGCTACGCTGATGCCACACTCTCTCAGGATGGCAACCTTTTCGGCTGCGGTGCCCTTGCCGCCGGAGATGATGGCTCCTGCATGACCCATTCGCTTGCCGGGAGGGGCGGTGACGCCGGCTATGTAGGCGGCTACCGGTTTGGTCATGTGTTCCTTGACGAAGTAGGCGCCTTCTTCTTCGGAGCTGCCGCCGATTTCACCGATCATGATGACGGCGTCGGTGTTCGGGTCTTCCTGGAACATTCTGAGGACGTCGAGATGATTGGTGCCGTTGACCGGATCACCGCCGATGCCGACGCAGGTGGATTGACCGAGGCCGAGACAGGTGAGCTGCCAGACCGCTTCGTAGGTGAGGGTGCCGCTTCTGGAGACAACGCCGATTCTGCCCGGTTTGTGGATGTAGCCGGGCATGATGCCGATCTTGCACTCGCCCGGGGTGATGACGCCGGGGCAGTTGGG
>VFJW01000135.1 GCA_009885845.1 Geobacter sp. | reverse complement strand
TGCCTCCTGAAGAACTCGCATCCTTTGTAATACCAGGCTTGTTTGGACTATCGCGGCAGGAAGCGGGCGAAAACCCTAAAAACATATCTGCCTATTACTGGGGTCGGATGGTGTTTACCCAGACTCAATCCTACATGGGACTGCTTCCCTGGTTGTTACTTCCGTTGCCGCTCATTTTCAGAAGGGACCGAATAACCTGGCTGGCTGTTCTGCTGGCTGCCTTCGGCATCATCTTCTCGATGGGGAAGTTTACTCCTTTTTACATCCTGATATTCGACTACTTCCCGGGAATCAACCGTTTTCGTGCACCAAAAATGATGATGTTTATTCCGGTGTTTGCGCTTGGAATCCTTGGCGCGCGCGGTCTGGAGATTCTCCGGGATGTAGCTGCCTGCAGGACGGTAAGCTTTCGGCGTTACCTTTATGGAGTATGCGCTTTTATCCTTTTGCTGGGGTTTGCACTGGGATCGGAATTGTTTGCAAGTCGATTCACACTCGAGTTGTTTCAGCCGCAAATAGCTCAGCCGACTCGCTATGAACAGGGGAGTTATCTGATTGGTCAGCGCTGGGAAAATCTGGTTTATGAAACCGGTGTCGCGCTGCTGCTGGCTTCCACCTGTGCAGCTCTATTGCTCGCTCGTCATAGGCAGATCATTGCAGGTGGGGTGACAATTGCAATTTTTACCGTTTTCTATGTGGCTGATGTGGTCCGAGTTAATGCCAAGTTCCTGTTTACAGTGCCGGTTCCAGCTAAGGTACGGGGCGCCAAGACCCCAGTCATGGATTTTCTTATAAGCGATCATGGCAATAATCGCACTCTGCCGATGGATGGCAGCGATCCAATGCAGTATGCAACCAATAAGATACCAGTCATGTTCACCTCCAATCCGATACAACAGCGACGTTGGCAGGAATTGCTGGATGTTTTTTCTCTTAACTCGGCAATTCCGGATATGCTTAACGTGAAATATCTTGTCTTTTCGGCACAGCAGTTTGAAGAAGAAAAGAGTCAGATTGGCAATCGTTATACTCCGGTTTTTCGCTCTCCTGATAATGGGCAGATTGTCGTTGAAAACAGGGCGGTATTGCCCAAAGCCTGGTTGGTGCCGTCTGTTATTTTAACCTCGGATACAAACCAGAGATTTTCCATTCTTCATAATCCGGCTTTTAATCCTGCACAGTTTGCCCTTGTTGAGTCGGCTCCTCCGCTTCCAATGCAGAGTGCGAGCCTTGCCCAGTCGATAGTTCCAGGGCAGGTAGTGGTTTCTTCTTACGGGGACGAACGTATGCTTTTGAACGCAGAAACGGTTGCTAACTCGTTACTGGTTCTGAGTGAACGATACTACAGTGGCTGGAAAGCTTTTGTTGATGGCCGGGAAGAGCAGATTTATCCGGTCAATCATGTTTTAAGGGGTGTCTATCTGACCCCCGGCACCCATAAGATCGAGTTCGTGTTCGATCCCCTCCCTTTCAAAATCGGTAAATATCTGACACTGGCTTCGTTTGCGTTTTTTATCGGGATGCTGATACGAGAGTGGAAGATGAGAAGAATGAAGAACCAGAAAGCTTGCCAGGAAACAGTGTGAAAGTTCTGTTCATATATCCGATTCCACCCACGTGCTACATTCCGCAGGGTTTTTCCCACGGTATTGGCTATCTTTCTGCGATGCTCAAGCGTGCTGGACACGAAACAGCGCTGCTCTGCCTTGAAACGGTTGATGTGCCGGTTATTCAAGCAAAAGTAGAAGCTTTTCGGCCTGACTTGATTGCGATTTCCAGCACCAGCGACCAGTTTGAGTTAACGCGCTCGCTTGTTCCGGTGATCAATTCGCTTTCAGGAGTTCCCGTGATCATTGGCGGAATTCATGCGACTGTTGCTCCCGAGGAGGCAATTGAAGTTCCGGGGATTCTTGGCATCTGCATCGGAGAGGGTGAAGAGGCTATCGTGGAGCTTGTCGGGGCGCTGGAACAACAGAAGGATTACCACGCTATTCGCAATTTCTGGTTCAGAAACGGTGTGGATGTAATACGCAATGAAGTACGACCGCTTATTGCAAACCTTGACGATCTTCCTTTCACAGACCGGAGCATATTTGGTTACCAGACTCTCCTCGACCGCAATTACGAGGATGGAGCGGAGTTTATGGTGGGGAGGGGATGTCCCTATCAATGCGCCTTTTGTATCAATCCAAAACTGCAGAAGCTTTACCGGGGGCTGGGGAAATTTGTTCGCTATCGCTCGGTCGGGAAGGTGATTGAGGAGATTGAGACAGTCCTTGCCACCTATTCCGGCATCGAGCGAATAACCTTCCATGATGATATCCTCGCATTCGATCTTGACTGGCTGACCTCATTCACCGAATTGTACCGGGAACGGATTCGAATACCGTTTCGTTGCAACCTCCGGGCTGATTCGATTTCGACGGAAGTGCTAGAACGTCTTAAAAATGGAGGATGCATCGAAGTGTGGATCGGTGTTGAGTCCGGAAATGAACGCATCCGCAACACGGTGCTGAAAAAAGGCGTTTCCAACGAGGTGATTGAGCGTGCATTCCGCCTGGCCAGGGAGTATGGCATAAAAACCAAGTCCTACAACATGATCGGCATTCCGGGAGAAACATCTGCTGATATTGAAGAGACATTTGCCTTTAACAATAAAATAGCTCCTGACATCAAAAATGTAACCATATTCAGGCCATATCCGGGGACTGAACTTTACCAGACCTGCGTCACAAACGGCTGGCTCAGTGACCGGAAGGTTGATGGTTACTGGGAAGAATCGATCATTGACCAGCCGACAATCAGGAGCGAAGACACCTATTTTTATCAGATGCTCTTCTACTACTCCATGAAAGCTCCGTTGCTTGTGCCGGTAATGAAATTGCTCAACCGGATCAAGATTATGCCCCGGCTCTCGCTTTTCAGAATTCTGCATAACAAGAGGATGATGTATGCTCTTTATGTGCTACTGCGCAAGCAGGGGAAAAGGGTTGAGTGAATTGACGGCACATCCATGTACGAATGAACGTTGTGGGGGGCTCAATGTGACACTTGACGATATCAAACAGTTCAATCTACAGATGTTTCAACCGCAACATGGCTATCGATATTCGCTGGATCCTTTGCTGCTGGCTCGTTTTTGTTGTCAAATTCCTGCTGAAGGAAGAATCATCGATCTTGGCGCCGGATGTGGCGTCATTTCGCTGCTCCTGGCGCGGCTCAATCCCACGGTTTCAGTGGCGGCAGTTGAAAATAATACCGGAATGGCAGCTTTGGCGGATAAAAATATTCAGCACAATGATCTTGGCGCCAGGGTCTCCGTCTATAGTGAAGACGTAATCAATCTGCGCAAAAGTTTTTCTGTTTCAACTTTTGATCTGGTTGTATCTAATCCGCCATTCCGCAAGGCAGAGACCGGAAAAGTCAGTCCTCTGGTCGGCCGCGATTCTGCCCGGCATGAAACAACTGCAGGGCTTGCCGATTTTCTGGCTGCAGCCAAATATCTGGTGAAACCGTCTGGCAGGATTTGCTTTATTCAGCACCCGTCACGGCTGACTGAATTCATGGCACTGGCCGCTTCAATAAAATTGTCTGTGCTGCGTTTGCGAATGATTCACAGCAATGCGGAATCACCGGCAACAATGTTCATGGCAGAACTGGCAAAAGGGAGACGGACTGCTCCTGTTGTGGAACCGCCGCTATTTTTGAGAGAAATGGAGGAGGAATATATTCAACGTCGTCAATTTGAAATTCTGGAGTTATTTGGCGCAGTACCATTTGATGAGGAATATGATTATAAAAAACAACGGATGGTAGAATGAGCGTTCGTGCAGATAAAAAAACCTCCGGGATTTTAAAATCCTCGGAGGTTTTTGTCTTTTGATGGGTGCAGTTACCGCAGTTCAGTTCTTTATCACCAGTAGTAACACCATGGTGTCACCATCTCCCATATGAATCGGAAAGCTGAGCGCAGTGTGTCCATCCGGTATCGGCAGGCCATTAGCCGGCGGATGAATAGCAACCGGAGGGTTGATATTCATAATGACACCCATTTGGGATGCTTTGGCGGCCACGTTCCCGCAGACAACGTTGACAAATTCCATGACGGTATCTTCCAGAACTTCAACCGGTTCCTGATCGACAGACTCTTCGCTCAAAATAGCCCTGGCGATAGACTTCTGCAGCCGTTCTGAAACAGAGATCAGATAACGGGCCTCAACATCACCGCTCAGATCAATGGCAGCCAGCATGAAGTTTGCCGGAATAGCGGCAGCAAGAGTGCATGCACCGGGCCTGAATTGCAGGTCAAGTACACGTGTGATCATCTTGTAGGTAAGATCTGCCGTCATTTCCCATATGTTGTTGTTGGCTGTGGAAATCGGCAGATCAATCCCGTTCGATATATACTGGGCCTGATCAGCTTTGAAGGCATCAAGGTGCTTCCGGAGTTCATCGCTCGTCAGTGCGCCAACCTGTACCAGTGCCTCGCCGATATACAGATGGGTGTTCTTCTGGCGGGTGATGATGTCATTCAGTTGGACGAGCGTTAAATAGCCCATCTCGACAAGCAGATCACCAAGTTTCATGTCCCGGGACATTTGAGCGTTGTGAGCACGTTGAATGTCTGCCGGCGTAATAAG
>VFJW01000030.1 GCA_009885845.1 Geobacter sp. | reverse complement strand
TTGTAGTCAGTGACCGCGACATTGTCGGTTGCCGCCGTCCAGACGAGCTTGATCTGGCTGTTACCGGAGATGACAGTGAGGGTGCCATCGGAGGGCGTAGTGATGTCGATGATGACCGTCAGGTTGGCTGTTACCGGAGCAGCAGCACTGTAGGTGCCATTTCCGCCCTGGTTGGCGGCAATGGTACAGATACCGTCCGAAACACCGGTGACCGTGGTGCCGATGACTGTGCAGACTCCGGTCGTTAAGCTGGTGAAAGATACTGGCAGAGTGGAGGTGGCAGTGGCGGAAGCCGTCGTGTTCCCACCTACTGAAAGCGTCGTGGGGATAAAGCTGATCGCTCCGATGGTCTGTGCCAGCAGTTGCGGCGCGAAGCTCGCCGTAACGCTCTTTGCGGCATCCATTGTGACAGCGCAAGTGCCGGTGCCGGAGCAGGCACCTGACCAACCTGAAAAAAGGCTGACTCCGTCAGGTGTTGCGGTGAGGGTTACAATAGTATTTGTGGGATAAGATGCTGTGCCGCTATTTCCGGCCCAGACGATACTGCCGCTATCAGGGGTTACTGTGCCGGCGCCGGTGCCGGTCATGGTTATGTCCAGCTGGTAAAAAATACTGGGCAACACCAGATTTGATGGAGCCGATGGTACTCCTGTGCCAACAGCATTGGTTGCAGTTACGGTAAAGTCATATTGGATGCCGTTGGTCAGACCGGAGACGATGACAGGACTGGATGCGCCGGTTCCGGTCAGATTGCCTGGGTTTGATGTTACAGTATAGCCGGTAATCGGACTGCGGCCGTCACTGCTTGGTACATTGAAACTGACCGTTGCCTGGCCGTTGCCTGCAACTGCGATCACGCCGGTCGGCTTGCCCGGTACGGACTCGGTAAACGTGCTCAAGCCGAAGGATTGGGAGTAGCTGGGGATACCATTGACTGTTACTGATGCCAGATAACGTCCGAACGGTAGACTTTCGATTGACTCCGAGATGAAAGATGTATCTGTCCAGTCAACAGCGGGATTTGATGGTAGAAATGCGGTAAGGCCGTTGTCGATTCGTGTGAGTTTCAGGAGCGGGTAATTTGTGCCTGAGCTGTTTGCCTGACCACCGGAGGCCTCAGAATCCCC
>VFJW01000166.1 GCA_009885845.1 Geobacter sp. | reverse complement strand
TCGGCGGTGTTTTATCAGATTTCTTGGTGAATTGATGCAACATAACCATTTTTCGGCCAACCATTGTGCAATAGAAAACCCGTGCTATTCCCTCTGCGGCTTTCAGTCGCAATTCAAAAAGTCCATCTCCCATTGCGCGAGTATGAGGCATACCAAGATCCGGACCGTAGACCTCCATTCTGTCGGAATACCGAAGATAGCGACCGAGAAAACCAGGCGGCATTGCGAGGATTTCTTCTTGTACTGAGTTGTTGTAGTAAGTGATTGTCCAAGTCATGGCTAGACTATAGCATATTTGCTATTTTCGGTCTATCATATTCTGAAAATATGGGAAGCGTCCCGGATTTACCTCCTATTGCTTGATAGCGAAGAATGCAGTTGCCGCAGGTATTCGCGTTCTTTTTCACGATGCTTCCAACCAATCAAAGAACCGTTTGGAAATAGTTCAGCATTGGGATTATCAATTTCAATGTAGTTGGGGAAGGGTTTTGCGTGATTATTTTGCTCATTGAGCATAATCACTGTCTTGTCATTACGTAAAAAGACATCATATAATTCAGCTGTCTCCATTGGTATTTCTCTATCAAATAATTCTCTTGTTGTTTTGATGCGGTCGTTTATATGCCCCCGGCAGAGCCGCCTCGGCAGTTTGTTCTTGTTGAAGTCTTTCGTTGCAAGCAAATCGAGGGCTTCCCGTGTAATGCCAATTACCCGCCAACCATAATTTTCTATGCCCATGATAGCTGTCAGTATGGTTGTAAGGCGCCCGTCTCGAAAGTCATCGGGGCAAGTCTGCTTAGCTTGAAAGAGCGCAGTATAGAGGCCATACAGTGCTTTTCGAAGAGCTTGATCTGTCTCTAGTCTCATGAAGTCTCCTACAACTTGAATCCCCTAGGTTTTTTCTAATTCTAATTTTGTCTTCCCTTTGTGTGGCTGAATTTAGGTGAATTTTTCTTATCATTGAATTGGGGGAGATGCCCAAATTTACGGGCATACTCGGCAAAGCAGACATATTCGAGCATGGCGACTTCCCCCATCTTGAGAAGATCATCAGGATGGTCAGATTTTACATTGCAAGGTACAGGCATCACGGAGACAAAAAGTCTGATTGACAGTTCTGTATAGTTTTTATGTCTGTAACGGACACGATCAGCACCTCCGTGTCCAGTCTTACCATTAATTGTGTTGTCAAACTGTTGTAATCTGCCTTTCAAGCCACCAATTGAATTTGTCATTCCGATGTAAACTATTTCGTTCAGCCATGAAAAAGGTTGGTTCGATATATCTCTTTCGGAAATTGTGAGAACATAAATTCCAGGGTTCTTTACTCCCGGGATCTCATTTCTGCTAGTCCATGGAAACCAGGCTGAGAAGTCGTTATCGATCATTTGAATTCTCTCTCACCCGCAGAATACAGCTGGATTAGCGAGCATGGTTATAATCGGTGTCCAGTTGTCTCGCCTTTTTTCATCATCCTCGTTGAAATTCTTTGTATCGTGCCACCGGAATCCGACATCTTTCCGTTCAGATCCGTCACGCTTTCGTTTTGAAAGGTAGTCAACATATTGCCTAGTTACATTTTCAGCTAGAATGTCATATTCGTAAATATAGAACTCCGGCAGTTGTCCTTCATCTTCAAGGTTTACCAAGACTACAAAGAGATTTTTGTTGTGTTGATTTTTTGTAATATCGGTTCCAAGTTTCCATCCCTGCTTATTTTGAGGTGAACGAGTCTTGACTTGAATGGAAACCGTCTTACTCCCATCCGAATTAGTTGCTATGACATCGAATAGTGGATTGTTCTTTGGAGTGAGAAGAGCCAGGAACCCACGTCTACACAATTCCGCGCAAACGTAGTATTCACCTGATGTACCGACAAGGTTGTTTGAGAGTTTTTGTGGCATTATTTTCTCCTGATTCAACTGCGCGACATGCGCTGTTGATGATGTCTGCTTGTGCAAATTATTGGCAAGAAATTGAGAATGTTACTGGGACGTGGTCACTGAACTTTAACCATTCAATGTGATTGCCAATTGTGACAGTACTGTTTTTATTAATTATGTCTTTTGATGAGAACGCATAGTCAATGTGATATGGCTTTTGCAGGTTTTTTTGAAGGTATAGAGTTGGTGCTGTTTCTAAACCTTGTTCTTCGCCTGTTACAGCATGGTATATGCTGACAATATCTATCTCATTTAATTCTCTAACAACATCACTATGGTTGGAGATGCGATGCCGAACATCCCAAATCTTATTACTATTCAAGTCACCACAAAGAACTGTTTGTCTTGAAGTCAGCTTGGCCTTATGAAGCTGCAAATATTTCCATAGCTGCCCTATATAACGAAATGAATGTGAATTAGCATGCTTAGTCCAAACTCCTACGAGATTGAATGAGTTGTTTACTATGACTGGCAAAAATAGCTGCAACCCATCATCCTCCCAGTCGAGCCTCTGAATATCTATTGCCCCTTTTGCAAATATTCCTAACCCTTTATGTTTACTGTCACCTATCCAGAAATAGTTTTTAGCCCATTGCTTATACTCATTTGTTGAATGCTCAGGATTCTCACATTCTTGGATCACATAAATATCAGCATCAAGCTTCTCTATTTCTTGAAGCTTATTCCGGAATGCACCGTTACAGTTCCATGTTACGATTTTCATATTGCCTCCCAATGGCAAAGACCTGACCGGCTACCCATGCCCTCTCGCTTTTTGCCAAGCTTTGCCCGCTGATTGCGCCGAAATCGTGTCTGTGAAACCACAAGCACCACAAGAAAAGGAATAATCAGTTAGGCCCAAATTTCCTAAATCAGCATTCGGTTTGTTAGATGAAAGCGCAAATGACGGTTTTCTACACATGGGACATAGTTCTCCAGGATTCGACTCGTATTTATCAAGCCGCTCTTTCAACTCTTTGTTTTCAGCCTCAAGTTCAATAAGTCGCTTTTCCTGTTGTTTGATCTTTTCATCCTGAACGGCTGTTATTGGAAGTCCTTTAATGATGTCGGTGATTATTCCCATTGGTAATCTTTCCTCCTTTTGGGTAATTGTGCCCACTCGGAGCACTTGGTTTTTTCGGGTTTATTCATTCTGTGGTTCAACGGGGTGAGCCTTCACCTGCCGGGTTTTAGGGCAGGTGCAAGGCGTTGGTTATACTTTACCTGAGAATTTAAGGAGATTTTCCAGATGCACATTAAACTCTTGTTTAATTTTTTTTCCTTCATACGCCAATGTAAGCGCGTAAACTCCGTCTTGTTTGTGCGCGCTTTCCGCAAGTATTTTATTGCTCCAATCCTCATATTCATTCCATGCGTTGTCGAAGCTACTTTTGCTGAAACCGCAGAGATGCCCTCTAAATATTCTCACAGCTTCTTTATGGTTGGTAAAAATAATCCTGAACTCAGCAACTTGTAAAGCGTTATAAAGTCCAATGGTGCAATTGGAGTCTATGGCCTTCCTGAACTCAGCAGCGGCGGTCGCTTGGCGAGTTTTAACGCCGTTCCGGTAGAAAAAATAAGCGGCAAAACAAGCAATAACGAGCGTTCCAAGGAAATATTCAATATTCATTACATCCTCGATTATCTGGCTAAATGTTTATTGTTATCATTTGTACCTTTGTTACCACTCTGGAAGGGGCTATATGACTCTTACGTAAAATTAAGAAAAACTCGGAAAAATATCAAAAATGGCGTGGAACCATATGTTCCAGTTGAGTAATTGCGCTTACTCTAGATTACTCTGGTTATTCAGATTTTTTTGGTTTTTCGGTTTTTGGTATAACATGTTATTGGCCAGTTCACGCTCGTGCGCGTGAACTGGCCATCCACCCAAATGGAACATTTATCCAGGAACTGTTTTCACTCGCTTAACAATCTCAATCTGAAAAGCTTCTTCGCCAGATTGTAGATATCATCTTTGGCTCCATCACGACGAATACCAACGGCGACAATAACTACAACAATATCGTTACCTCTAATCTGATAAATGACGCGGTAACGTTGCCCAACAGCCCTTATACTGCGAAACCCTGCCAATTCACCGAGCAGTGCCTTGCCCTGTTTTTCCGGATCTTCAGTCAGCCGATCAATTACCGCCCCGATTTTCTCACGGATGCGGCGGTCGGAAATGTCGGACAAAAGCTTTAATGCTGTTGGTGTAAGGAGAATTTGCCACTTCACAGGCCAAGCTCCTGTTTGGCGTCCTGCCAGGATATGAGCTTGCCGGAATCCATCTCTAGTATGCTCTGACGTAATTGAGCCATCAGCTCTTTATCCCCCATAACTTCCAGCGTCTCCGAAACCGCCTCGTACAATTCCCACGGCAACACAGCCAACACCGGCTTGCCACGACGAGTGATTTCCAGAACATCAAGCTGTCCGTTGTGGAAAAGAGTTTCCGGCAGGGACGTAAGCTGTTTTCGTGCTTCCATAATTGACAATGTGTGTGGCATGGCAATCTCCTTATCTGTACTTGTAAAGGTACAATTAAGCGTTAACATAGTCAAGCGCGGATTGTTTTATGGCATCGAGATTGTAACATTTTGTTGCGTATATCCTGCATTCATTTTTTCAGTTATAGTAGCAACATAAACGAGAGCTTGCGGAAAAAGACGCTCGCTCGGCTGCACCAACCAAAACCGACCTACGGGAGAAGCATTATGACCTCCTCAAACGACACCGCCGCATACGTCACATCGCTGATGGCGATCGACAAAACCAACCTCACCGCCGACGGCGGCAACCGCTTCAATCGTCTGATCTTCGCCCGATCCCCTTATCTGCTGCAGCACGCTGAAAATCCGGTGGACTGGTACGAATGGGGCGAAGCGGCCTTCACGAAAGCCAGGGATGAGAGTCTGCCGATCCTCCTTTCGATCGGCTACGCCACCTGTCACTGGTGCCATGTCATGGCCCATGAATCATTCGAGGACTACGAGGTTGCCGCCCTGCTGAACCGCCATTTTGTCTGCATCAAGGTCGATCGTGAGGAGCGGCCCGATATCGATGATTTTTATATGGCTGTTTCGCAGACGCTCACCGGCAGCGGCGGCTGGCCGCTGAATATATTTATGACTCCCGATAAACGACCGTTTATGGCGATTACCTACCTCCCCAAGCGAGGGCGTAGCGGGATGAGCGGCCTTATGGAGCTGCTTGCCAATATCGCCACGCTCTGGCGGCAACGACCGGATATGATCGAAAAGAACTGTCAGGGAATTATGGAGGCTCTGGAGAGTTCCCGAAAACATCAGATAACCGGAAGTTCACCAGACATAACAGCCATAACTAAAAAATCCCTGCAGCATTTGAAGAGCATATATGACGCAACAAATGGGGGTTTTGGAAGCTCCCCGAAATTTCCAATGCCGATGTATCTGAGTTGGCTGATCGGACAGGGCGGGGAAGTTTTACCGATGGCGCTCCACACTCTGAGAAAAATGAGAGCCGGCGGCATCTGGGATCACCTCGGCGGCGGACTCCACCGGTATTCTACCGACCAGCAGTGGCTGGCACCCCACTTCGAGAAAATGCTCTACGATCAGGCAATGTTGGCCTTGGTTGCCACAGAAGCCTATCGCGCCACCGGCGATCTGTTTTACTGCAGCATGACGGAAGATATCTTCTCATTTGTGGGACGGGAACTCCTGTCATCAGAAGGCGCCTTCTGCTCGGCTCTTGATGCCGATTCGGAAGGTGTTGAAGGTAAATTTTACGTCTGGGACAAACGCGAGATTGACACTTGTCTTGGACCCGACGCAGAGATGTTCTGTCGTTTTCATGCGGTGACTGAAGAAGGCAACTTCGAAGAACAGAACATCCTTACCGCTCCGGTCGAACTTGACGAGTTTTGCCGGCAACATGAGTTGAATCCGGAGGAAACCGGCTCTACCCTGATGCACAGCAGGGCACAACTTCTGAAATTGCGTGAAGGTCGTATTCGACCACTCCGGGATGACAAGATCATCACCTCCTGGAATGGCCTGATGATCTCGGCATTCGCCACTGCAGGAGTTGTCTTCAGCAAACCGGAATATAGTGCCACTGCCGCCCGGGCAGCTGCTTTTACGCTCTGTTCCCTGCGCCGCTCCGATGGCAGACTCCTGCGCAGTTATCTGAACGGCGCATCAGACATCCCCGGCTTTCTGGAAGACTATGCCTTTTTAACCGGTGGAGTTCTGGATTTGTATGAAACAACGCTTGATCAAACATGGCTGACAGAGGCACGTACTCTCGCTGACGATATGCTGCACCTCTTTTTTGATGCTGAATCCGGCGAGTTCACCCTGACCGGCCATGATGCCGAACAGATGCCGGCACGGGTCTCGTCAGACCATGACGGCGTAACGCCATCAGCTCTTGCCCGTACCGCAGGAGTTCTTTACCGGTTGGCATGGATTGACGACAGGCCGGAACTGCTTGTATCTGCCCGTAACGCATTGCATGGAATCATCGGCGAAATTCAGCACAACCCGCTGGGCCATCTGGGAGCTCTGCAGGTTCTCATCCAGTTGGATTCTGAACCGGCACTCGCCACGTTCACCGGAATAACAGACACGGCAGAAGCTTTTGCGCTCAACACTGCTCTGCATAACTGCTCAATCAGGAACCTGATTATTCGGAGCGAACAGGGTTTGTCCCCTCTTTCCCTCTCACTTTGTTTATCTGGCACCTGTTACCCTGCTGTTTCGACGGTAGATGAGTTGGAGTCGCTTCTTCAACAGACAGGAACGAAACCAAGGCATCCGTTTGTGGAAATGTGATTTGCCAGCAGCTCGTTCAGTATGATATAGCTTTTAACGAATTATACCTTGCACCATCAGGAGTTTACCAAATCATGCTGACCGGAAAACAGAAACGACATTTGCGGGCCCTCGGGCACAAACTGAAACCCCTTATCCAGATCGGCAAAAAGGATATTGAGGCGGCTTTGATTGCAGAGACGAACACCTCTCTTGACCATCACGAATTAATCAAGGTGAGACTTTTCGAGAGTTGTACACTTGACAAACATGAAGCTTCAGAGACTCTGGCCGAAGCCTGCCAGGCGGATGTCGCCCAGATCCTGGGTAAAACATTTCTTCTCTATCGAGCCGCGAATCCTCCCGTAATTATTCTTCCCAAGGCCGACTCCCCTCTCAAATCATCCTTAAAATCAACTCCGGCATGATCATCCGGGCAGTTCTCTTTGACCTCGACGGTACCCTGGTCGACTCGCTGGAAGACCTGACCGATGCCGTTAATCATGTCCGGGATGCCTTTTCTCATCCGCCGCTATCAGCAGATTCAGTGCGAAAAAAGATCGGTAAAGGCTCACGACATCTGGTGCAGCAGGTTTTACCTGACGCCAGAAACGCAGATATCGACCGCGCTCTTTCCATGTTTCTGGATTTCAACAGACAGCATATTGCCGACAAAAGCATTCTGTACCCCGGTATACGGGAAATCCTGTATGAACTTGCCTCCCAAGACTTCAAGATGGCAGTCTTGACGAATAAAAACGAGGATCTGTGCAAAATCCTCCTTCAATCACTCGGAATTCAGGATCTATTTAAAAACGTGTGCGGCGGAGATACATACCCGGAGAGAAAGCCGAGCCCCCTCCCCTTGCAGAAAGCTATGGAGGCGCTGGGAATTGCTCCACACGAAAGCATTATGGTTGGCGACAGCATCAACGATATTCTTGCAGCAAAGCGCGCTGACATCGCTTCAATAGCCTGTTCATGGGGTTACGGCGACCGGAAAGAAATCGCTGGAGCAGATGTCCTGGTACACACTCCTCATGAACTGTTTTCCGTCATTTCAGAGGGACTCGTCACACGACTATGAACGGATGGAACGGCATCATACTTACGGTTGATCTGACTTCGGGAATATCACTCCGCGAAGAACTCCCCCGCATGCTGCTGGAGGAATATCTCGGAGGACGTGGTCTCGGTGTGCGCCTGATGCGCGATTTCTTTCATCTCGATCCGTTTGATCCCGCCATGCCGCTTATTTTTTCCGTCGGACCGTTATGCGGCACGCCGGCTCCGACATCAGCACGACTTTCCGTTGTTTCTCGCTCTCCGTTGACCGGCACAATATATGATTGTTCTGCCGGGGGTAAGTTTGCCTGGCGCCTGAAAGCGGCCGGAGTGGATGTATTATTTATCACCGGAAGAAGTCCCTGGCCGGTTGTGGTAACGGTAACTCCTGACGCTGTTGAAATCATGCCGGCTGTTGCCCTTTGGGGATGCGACATTCCGACCACCGTAGCGGCGCTGGAGGATCGCGGCAGCGTTGCCGCTATCGGGCAGGCCGGTGAAAACGGCGTCCTCTTTGCAAACATTATGATGGGGGAGGGAAACTCGGTTGGTCGCGGCGGTATGGGCGCCATCATGGGGAGTAAAAACCTGAAGGCGGTAGTGGTAAACGGAGATCGGAAAACCGGCATTGCTGATCAGGTCCTGTTTAATAAATCCCGTCAGGACATCATGCGACTTTTCAAAGCCTCTCCGGTTATATTCGGCCCACTCGGAATCTCCGAATTCGGCACCCCGGTGCTGGTTGATCTGATGGCTCAGCGCCGCATGGCCCCGACAGAGAACTTTCGCAAAACCTGGTTCGAACATTCCGCCAACTATTCCGGCCCGGCCATGAAAGAGGCCTGTGCGGCAAAGAAAGACGGCTGTTACGGCTGCCCGATTCAATGCAAAAAATCGTCGGCAAACGGCAAAACTCTTCCGGAATATGAGACCGCCTCTCATTTCGGGGCGCTTAACAATATTGCGGCACTTCACACCATTATCACCGCAAACGATCTCTGCAACGAAATGGGCATGGACACCATCACTGCGGCAGCCACCCTTTCCGCCTGGGGTGAAATCAGAGGGGCTTTCCCCTCTACCGAAGAGATCCCCCGACTGCTGCATGACATTGCACTACGTCAGGGGGATGGCGTACTGCTCGCTCTCGGCTCACGCCGACTGGCAGAGCAACTGGGGCATCCGGAACTTTCCATGAGTGTCAAATCGCTGGAATTGCCGGCGTATGACCCACGCGGCGCATACGGCATGGCACTGGCGTACTGCACGAGCAATCGCGGCGGCTGCCACCTTCGCGCCTATCCGATCTCTCATGAAATTCTGCGCAAGCCGGTACCGACCGACCGTTTTTCTTTTTCCGGCAAGGCCCGCATCATCAGCATCGCCGAAGATACCAACGCTGCAGTGGATTCTCTGGTTGCCTGCAAATTCGCTTTCTTTGGTGCCAGTCTTGAAGAGTACGCCGAACTTCTGACCGCCGTCACCGGAATGGCATATTCACCACAGCGGCTGAAGGAGATCGGCAGGCGAATTGTACTGACTGAACGCTACTACAATTGCAGCAACGGTTTCTCGCGCACCGATGACATGCTGCCTGAACGTTTTTTTACCGAACCGGGAAGCAGTGGTGATGGTATAGACATTCACCCGATAAACCGGGTTCGCTTTGAAGAAGAGTTGGATAAATATTACCGGATTCGTGGTTTAAACTCGAATGGCTGTTTTGATGATGGTGCTTTTTTGAGGAGTCAACCGTGAATTTTTTCGGCAGCAGCAAGAGTACACCCTCCCCTTCTTCGGTATCCGGCGGCAACAAAGGCACCGGCGAACTGGGCGAAGAGGTGGCCGCCAATTTTCTGATCGCACGCGGTTTCCGGATTCTTGAGCGCAACTTCCGCTGCAAGGGGGGCGAAGTTGATATTATCGCCCGTAATCCGGGTGACAAGAGCCTCGTCTTTATTGAGGTGAAAACCCGCCGCGGGTTATCATACGGAGTGCCGCAACTGGCGGTAACCCCATTCAAACAGCGCCAGATTTCAAAAGCGGCGCTGACCTGGCTCGGCAAGCACCGGCTGCATGACACCAACGCACGGTTTGACGTAATTGCCATTCTGCTCTCTGGTGATGGTCTGCATAAGATAGAGCATATTGTGAACGCCTTTGATCTGGCATATTGAAAGTCTCCCGCTACTATAAATGAATTGACATTATGTTGTACTTGCATTAGTGTCCAAATATGTAACACATTAATAGCTTCAAAAGGAAATACATCATGACTTCATTATCGTTGAGACTTCCCGATGAACTGTTGCATGACGTAGATGAATTTGCCCAACAGTTGCACATTCCAAGAGCCGAGTACGTTCGAAAGGCTCTTGAGCAGATGAACATGGCTGTTGCCGCTCAGCGACGCAGGACGCGGCTCATGGAAACCAGTCTGAAAGTGCGGAAGGAAAGCATGAAAGTGAACGCCGAGTTTAGTGTTCTGGAGGACGCCCCTAATGCGTAAACAGGGAGAAATTTGGCTAGCCAATCTCAATCCCGGCAAAGGAACCGAACCTGGAAAGATTCGACCTGTTTTGATCCTCCAAAATCAGGCATTGCTGGATGCTGATCATCCATCAACCTTGGTTATCCCAATCACAACTAATATTGTTGAAGATGCAGAACCACTCCGCTTACGAATTGCAGCGGACGGCAAACTGAACAAGGATTCTGACCTGCTGCTGGATCAACTTCGAGCTATTGACAACAAACGCCTTATTGAAGGGCCATTACTTCTTCTCAATGAGACTGTAATGAGTCGGGTCTATTCAGCAGTTGTGGAGATTTTGGGAATGGAAGTCTCAGTTCGTTTCAGGTAGCATATTTCAATCAAAGGAATCGCCATGGATTTCACCGCTGTTCTGGCTCAAATAAAACCCAAACTCGGTTGTATCGCCGACAACCTGGTGCTCATCGAAAATCAGATCATAAAAGCACGGGAAGCCGGAGCCGATCTGATTGTCTTCCCTGAACTGGCACTGTCCGGTTATTTTCTGAAGGACCTGGTCCCTGAAGTGGCTCTGCGGATTGATTCTCCCGAGATCCAAAAACTGATCGAGTTTTCACGCGATATTTCCATTGCCATAGGCTTTGTCGAAGAGACTGACGACTTCCATTTTTTCAACTCGGCACTGTACCTTGAAGATGGCGAAATCCGCCACCTGCACCGCAAGGTGTATCTCCCGACCTATGGCCTGTTCGATGAGCAGCGCTACCTGGCACACGGCACATCGTTTCGGGCGTTCGATACAAAATTCGGGCGTTTCGGCATGCTGATCTGTGAAGACATGTGGCATCTGTCTGCCTCCTATATCCTCGCGATGGATGGGGCAACTACGCTGCTCTGCCTTTCCAGCAGCCCGAGCCGGGGCATTGAAGGTGATTCACCCGGATCGGCCTCGTCCTGGCAGAAACTGACTTCAACCACCGCCCTGTTTCTCAACAGCCGGGTACTCTATTGCAACCGTGTCGGTTTTGAGGATGGTGTTAACTTCTGGGGAGGCTCGGAATATATTGCGCCGTCGGGTGAATCAATTGTCCGCGGCACTTTGTTCGAGGAGGATTTTATTACCGCCTGGGTTGATGAAGGGTCTCTGCGACGGGAACGTATTTTTTCACCGATGATGCGTGACGAGAATCTTTTTGTGACAATGCAGGAACTCGGACGCATTGCGGGCGAAAGGGGGCGGTGATGGCTGTATCTAACGCCAATATTGAATTACTGAGAAAGCTTCTGGTCGGCTTTGTACGGGATGAGGTTCGTAAAGTCGGCATCAACAAGGTTGTGTTGGGGCTTTCGGGAGGGATTGACTCAGCGCTGGTCGCATTTATCGCCGCAGAAGCGTTAGGACCGGAGAATGTCCACGCCATCTGCATGCCGTATAAAAGCAGCAATCCGGAAAGCGAAACACATGCCCGTCTGGTGGCAACAGCGTGTGGTGTCAATTTTTCCGTTGTGCCGATAACAGCGATGGTGGACGCCTATTTCGACATGTTCCCCGATGCTGACAATATGCGACGCGGCAACAAAATGGCCCGCGAACGGATGACGATCCTTTTCGATCATTCGGCGCTGCTGCGCGCTCTGGTGCTCGGCACCAGCAACAAAACAGAATTGCTGCTCGGATATGGCACACTCTACGGAGATATGGCTTCAGCCCTGAACCCGATCGGTGATATTTACAAAACCCAGGTCTGGCAACTCTCCGCGGTGATGGGAATACCGGTCGAGGTCATCGAAAAACAGCCGTCAGCCGATCTCTGGGCCGGGCAGACCGATGAAGAGGAGCTTGGATTCTCGTACCGTCAGGTAGATGAACTTCTCTACCGCATGGTGGATCAGCGTGTAACGAAACCGGAACTGGTTGCCAATGGCTTCGATCGTGAGTTTATTGATTCAATTTACACGAAAATACAAAACTCTCATTTCAAACGTCGCCTTCCGGTCATTGCCAAGGTTTCAAACCGAACCATTGACCGCGATTTCAGATATGCACGGGACTGGGGCAAATGACAAACTGGTCAGACAGCATCCTTGTTTATTCAACAGACACGGGGCGGGTAAAGCAGGCAACTGCCGGAAAGAAGCCTGCACCCCAACTTAATGACGGTTTTGTACGCCTGCGGCGCGAAGTTAAGGGTCGAGGCGGCGGCACCGTTATTGTCATCAACGGCATCCCGCTTTCCGCTCCACAGCTCAAAGAACTTGCGACGGCTTTAAAGAAAAAGTGCGGCTGCGGCGGCACCGCCAAAGATGGAGTTATTGAAATCCAGGGAGATCATCGAGATGTGCTGGCAGTAGAATTACAAACTCGCGGGTTCAAAGTAAAGATGGCGGGCGGATGATAAAAGCAGGACAAATACCCTCTCAAACGCAATAATTTCTTGACCTCTCCCTGGTTTTCACCTATTCTTATAAATCTTTTTATCATGGCAAACAGCAACCATGGCCAATCGTTTCATGGTTCACGACAGATGCGAGAGTGGCGGAATTGGCAGACGCACCAGACTTAGGATCTGGCACCGAAAGGTATAGGAGTTCAAGTCTCCTCTCTCGCACCATCCATATTTTCCGATGTTTGTTTCACTGTTATTTACATGCAAACATTATATTCCAATATTGAAGAGGATAGCCATCATGCAGGTTCACGTTGAAGACATCAGTTCAGTTCAGAAAAAGATTACTATCGAGATCCCGGTAGAACGGGTTAACGAAGAGATTGAAAAAGCGTATTCAGCAATCCAGAAAAAAGCCAAACTGCAGGGATTCCGCCCCGGCAAAGCGCCAATGCAGCTGATTAAACGCACCTACAGTGACGCAATGCGCGATGATGTCATGCGCCGGTTATATCAGGAGACTCTCTACAAGGCGCTTGATGAGCATAAGGTCGAACCGCTTGATTCCCCGACTATCGAAAGCGACATACTTGAAGCGGGAGTTCCGTTTAAATACAGTGCCCTCATTGAGGTTATGCCGCAGATACTGCTCAACGAGTATGCCGGCCTGATCGTAAGCAAAGAAAAATATGTGGCCAAGCCTGAAAATATTGAGGGTGAACTGAAACGCATGCAGGAAAATATGGCGCAACTGATCCCGCTTGACGAAGAAGCAGTCGCCGAAAGCGGCCACACCGTGTCTGTTGATTATTCTGTCACGGTAGAAGGTTCGCCGGAAGAGAACAGCGGTGCACAGACCGCTGAACTTGAGATCGGCTCCAACCGCCTGATCCCCGGCTTTGAAGAACAGTTAATCGGGCTGAAAGCAGGAGACTCCAAAGAGTTTACCCTTGATCTTCCGGCAGGTGGCGACAACGCCGGACTAACCGGAAAAAAAGGCCTGTTTGCTGTGACTTTAAAAGAGATCAAACGCAAGGAGCTCCCCGAACTCGATGACGAGTTTGCACAGCAGTTCGGTGAATACGACACGATGGAGCTGTTACGTGCCAAAATGGTTGAATACCATGAAAAACATGAAATAGACCGGATCGATAGCGAGTTTAAAGAGCGCGTAATTCAGGCTCTGATCAAGAAAAATCCGCTTGGCGTTCCTGAGTCAATGGTCAAACGCCAGTTGGACCATATGTTTGAAAACCTCAAAAACCGCCTGAAGAGCCAGCAGATGTCGCTTGAAATGATGGGACTCGATGCAGAAGGATTCCGCGCCCGTTTTCGTGATGATGCTGTCGATAAGGTCAAAGGCGGGTTACTGCTGATGGCTCTGGTAGAAAAAGAAAATATAACCGTAACCGATGAAGATCTGGCTCTGCAATACGAAAAAATTGCTGCCGGAAATCCGGAGATGCTCAATCGTATCAAAGAGTATTACTCTGCCAGCCAGAATGCCAAAAGCGCAATCATCTCGGAAATCAAGGAAGATAAAGCCATTGGGTGTCTGATTGGTCAAGCCGTTGTGACTGAAGTTGATGCAGAACAGCTTAAGGCAGCCTAAGGGGACTTTCATGTATATTCCGATGGTTGTAGAGCAGAGCGGCAGGGGCGAGCGGGCGTACGATATCTATTCCCGTCTGCTGAAAGAGCGGATTATTTTTCTTGGTGGTGCTATTGACGACACGGTAGCCAATCTCATCATCGCCCAGTTGCTGTTCCTGGAGGCAGAAGATCCGGATAAGGATATTCACCTGTATATCAATTCTCCTGGCGGCGTCGTCACCGCAGGCATGGCAATTTTTGACACCATGCGCTACATCAAGGCCCCGGTATCGACTATTTGTGTCGGTCAGGCGGCATCGATGGGAGCAATTCTGTTGACAGCCGGAGAAAAAGGCAAGCGCTTCAGCCTCCGGCATTCACGGATCATGATTCACCAACCACTGGGAGGTTTCCAGGGGCAGGCAACTGACATCAGCATCCATGCAAAAGAGATCCTGCGTATGAAGGACGAATTAAACGGGATCCTTGCCGAACTGTCGGGACAGCCAATAGAAAAAATTGAAGCAGATACCGACCGTGACTTCTTTATGTCTGCTGAGGATGCAAAAGAGTATGGCTTGATTGATGCTATTTTTTCGCGTAAACCGCCCACAGGAGACATACTATGAGTCGTCGTGATACAGTGCAGGAACACTTGACCTGCTCTTTCTGCGGCAAAAGTCAGGAAGATGTGAAAAAGCTTATTGCCGGACCGGCGGTTTACATCTGCGATGAATGCATTGAGCTCTGTAATGACATTATTTCAGAGGAAATGAAGCTGGAAGAGACTACCGGGCCGGATCGGAAAAAACTTCCGAAACCGCGTGAAATAAAGGACATCCTGGATGAATATGTCATTGGTCAGGAAATGGCCAAGAAAGTGCTCTCCGTAGCGGTTTATAATCACTACAAACGAATCGAATCCGGCGGCAAACCGGGTGAAGTCGAGATGCAGAAAAGTAATATACTGCTGCTCGGACCAACCGGCTCCGGCAAAACACTCCTTGCTCAGACACTGGCCCGAATTCTTAAAGTGCCCTTTGCAATGGCCGACGCAACAAATCTTACCGAAGCAGGATATGTCGGGGAAGATGTTGAGAACATCATCCTCACTCTGCTACAGGCAGCAGATTATGATGTGGAGCGAGCTCAGAAAGGCATTGTCTACATTGATGAAATTGACAAGATTGCCCGCAAATCGGATTCACCATCGATCACCCGTGATGTCTCCGGTGAAGGGGTTCAGCAGGCACTTCTCAAGATCATTGAAGGCACCATCGCAAGCATCCCTCCTAAAGGCGGTAGAAAGCACCCACAGCAGGAATTCATGAAAGTGGACACCACTAACATCCTCTTTATTTGTGGCGGCGCATTTGCCGGCCTGGAAACGGTAATTCAGCAGCGGATAGGCAAGAAGTCGCTCGGTTTCGGGGCGGACATAAAAAAGCGCGAGGAGAAGAAGCTGGGGGAACTCCTTAAAAGTCTGACTCCTGATGATCTCCTGAAGTATGGGTATATTCCTGAATTCGTTGGTCGCCTGCCTATGCTCGCCACTCTGACAGAGCTGGACGAGGAGGCTTTGGTGCAGATTTTAAAAGAACCGAAAAATTCGCTGGTAAAACAATATCAGAAACTTTTTGATCTTGAGAAGGTACGTCTTCGTTTTACGGACGGATCATTGATTGCCATCGCCAAGGAAGCACTGAAGCGAAATACCGGAGCACGTGGATTACGTGCAATTCTTGAAAATTCCATGCTCGATATTATGTATGAAGTCCCTTCTCAACTGAATGTGCAGGAAGTTGTCATTAATGAAGATGTGATATATCTCAAAGAAAAACCAATTATTGTATACGAACAGGAATTAAAAGAAGCAGCCTGATTCCATTTGTAATTCAGCAGGTTAGTAACAATCAGTCTGTTTGGCGCATATTTTTTATTCATTTTATTCTCATAAACATGCTCAACCGCCCAGAATAAGCACGTTTACAAGAAAAAACACTTGACACAATTTAAGAATATCTGATAAACAAGGCACGCTTTCTATTTTAGAAAAACAAAATCCTGGAGGTGTAACGTGACAAAAGCAGAATTGATCAGTTCAGTAGCAGAACAGGCCGGCCTGAAAAAAGTAGAAGCTGAAAGAGCAGTTTCCGCATTTATTGCCAGTGTAACTGCTGCCCTGAAAAGCGGCGACAAACTGAGCCTCGTCGGGTTCGGTACATTCTCAACAGCCAAGCGTGCTGCCCGTAAAGGTCAGAATCCACAGACTGGCAAGAAGATTGATATTCCTGCAGCAACCGTTCCCAAGTTCAAGCCAGGTAAAACCCTTAAAGAAGCTGTTAACGTTGTTGCCAAGAAAAAGAAATAATTTCCTGCTTTTATTTTGCTGAGGGGTTGTAGCTCAGTTGGTTAGAGTGCCAGCCTGTCACGCTGGAAGTCGCGGGTTCGAGCCCCGTCAACCCCGCCATTAGATCAGGGCGAATAGCTCAGCTGGGAGAGCGCCAGCCTTACAAGCTGGATGTCACAGGTTCGATCCCTGTTTCGCCCACCATTAAATCAAGCACTTACATTAATCATGTAGGTGCTTTTTTTATATCTAACACTCCATGCAACCTCTACCGCCATCGCCACCCACGGCCCGGTGCCTGTGCCACATCCTTCAACGCCAGGAGAAAAGCCTCTCTGTCACTGCCTTCAATCACGGCGCTGAGAAATGTATCGGCGTTTTCAGAATCTTTAAGCCATTCAAGGTGATACTCATCATAATTTCCTGTTTTTCGTGCCATATCCTTAATCCTCAATGCCGCCTGCCAGTCAGAGAAACACTCTGTAATCAACATTTAGCACTTCTGACAGCTTCTTAGCCATCTCCTTGCCGACAGTGCGCTTGCCGTTCTCCATTTCGCTAATGTGATGCTGTGCAACTCCTATCAGAACAGCAAGTTGCTTTTGCGTCAATCCTTCCTTACCACGTCCGCCACGTATACATACACCTGCACGATTGGTAGCCAGTTCCGGCGAAAGCTCTTCTGGTGTGTAGAAGTCCTTTTCAGGTATCTGTCTCGAAAGGTCTGTGACGTGAAGTGCTGTTGCCGTTCTGCGCAACTTATTTATACTGCTGACCGTTCCCCTGAAACGAATTTCAACCAGTTTCTCAGTAGGGCGCATTTTCGTGAGTGCCTGCATATATAACCTCCACAAGTTTGATTGTATTATCCTTAACTTCCCAAACAACGACATACGTTGGTCTGCCGGTCTTGACATGGCAATGGTGTTTATTTTCTACCCCTCTCAATTTTGAGTAGTTGCGCCAGTTGTTACGGATTGGACCAGTTATGCGTATTTCCGTAACCAATAAGTCGATGACATTTCGTACCGATTGGGGCAGCTTATTGTACTGCTTCCCTGCTTTATTGCTGTAAATTACAGTCCATTCCATAAACCAAATTATCCCTTTTTTTGGTATATTGTCAAGCCGCTTTACGGTATAGGTACGATTTTTTCTTGCAGCACCTGTGACGATGCTTTTTAACTGTCAGCTTATTGATTGTCAATGTATACATAAGACTCGATCCATCTAGTGTAACGGTGGTGAAATTTTTCAGTTTAAACAAAACAAGGGGTCAGCCTTTTGAGCTAACCCCTTGTTTTTATTGGTCGGTGCGACAAGATTTGAACTTGCGACCACTAGACCCCCAGTCTAGTGCGCTACCAGGCTGCGCTACGCACCGTTAAAACCAACCTACAATATATCTCGCAACTTTTTCAACTCAAGTCGAACTGATTTCAGGACTTCGCTGTAATTTGTGCCAGCCACGCTGTCTAATGAATCTTCTGCTTTGACTAGCTTACCTTTAGTTGTGATTCGCTTTTTTACGCCTTCAATGGTAAATTTTTCAGTATATAATAAATGTTTGACCTGCAACACAAGATCCACTTCGTTTTTTGAATATAACCGTTGTCCGGAACTGCTTTTAACCGGCTTTAAAAAAGGAAATTCAGTCTCCCAAAATCGCAGCACTGAAGTTCTCACGCCGGCAAATTCAGCTACTTCGCCAATCTTAAAGTACATTTTATCAGAAGGTTTTGAAGCCATCGCGGAATATGCCTGCACAGTAACTGCTTAACCTTCTGTGTTTATCGCATTTTTTAAAACCTGACTTGGCTTGAATGTCAGAATTCTACGGGCATTAATCGTTATTGCTTCTCCCGTTTGCGGATTACGCCCACGACGGTCAGCCTTTTGCTTTACGACAAAATTACCAAAACCGGCAATTTTAATTTTTTCACCGGACTCTAATGTTAACTTCAGAAGCCCGAAGACTGTTTCAACCATCTCTGCAGATTCTTTTTTTGAAAAACCGACCCTCTGATGAATACGTTCCACAATATCTGCTTTTGTCACAATTTCCTCCACGTTTATCGGATAATGCACTGAATCAAAAGGAAAAAATTTATAGCATAGGGGCATCTAATACGCAATATGTTTTATCGGACCGTCACCTGTAATGAAGTAATCAGCCTGGAAATGATTTTAGAATGAAGAGCAGATATTTCTTCGTCAGCAAGTGTACGTTCAAATGACCGGTATCTGATGCGCACTGCAACGCTTTTAAGCCCCTCAGGGACGCCTTTCCCGCGATACACATCAAATATCTGGACGTGCTCAATCTCCTTTGATTTTTCCGATCTGATACACTCAACAATTTTAACTGCAGCAAGTTCCTCCGGAATCAGCATGGCAATATCACGCGTACTGTCTGGAAAACGGGAAGGAGCTGTAATTGTTTTTTTCGTGCGCGACAGCTTCACCAACTTTTCAAAATCAAGCTCAAAACAGTACACCGGTTTTTCAATTTCAAAGTTCTTTTGGACTGTCGGATGCAGTTCCCCCACAGACCCTATACACTCGCGACCCGCAAAAATACGGCATGCTTTGCCGGGATGGAAATAAGACTCGGGATTTTCGGTTACCCATGAAACCCCTCCGATATCAAGAAAATCGAGGACGGTCTCAACAATTCCCTTGGCGTCATAAAAATCAACCTGCTCATCAGGGCGACTCCATCCATCACCATCACGGGAGCCTGTTACGGCTCCGACAATACAAAGTGGTTCCCTGGGCATACTTTCCCCCTCAACGGGAAGGTATATACGTCTTATTTCAAACAGCTTAAGATCTAAAGAGCGAAAATTCATATTTTTTGCAGTGGTTTCCAGCAATCCCGGCAGCAGTATGGTTCGCATGACTGACTGCTCATCAACCAGCGGATTTGCCAGTTTGATGGCAATACGCCGCGGATCATCAGCTTCTAAAAGGAGCTTTCCGGCTGCTTCAGACGAAGTAAAACTGAAATTGATTATTTCCGTCATGCCGTTGTTCACGAGTAAATCTCGGACCTGCTTTTCAATTTCCTGATGTCGAGTCGGTCGATCCGAAACGACACGGGCAACCGGCATGGTTGCAGGAATTTTATCATATCCATTCAGACGGGCGATCTCTTCAATGAGATCTATTTCTCGCTCGATATCAATCCGGTAGTGTGGCGGAATTACTTTTACCGACGCATCATCTTCACCCGGCGCGACAACACAATTCAGGCGGGTCAGAATATCAATAATAACATTCCGCTCCAGGTCAATGCCGATCAGTTCATTTGCTTTTTCAGGACGGAACGTGATTGCAACTCGATCGACTTTACCGGGATACACATCAAGACACCCCTGTGCCATGACACCGCCAGCCAACTCGACAATCATGGAGGCAGCTCTGTCAAGCGCACGACCAACACCATCTATATCAATACCTCGTTCAAAACGATGAGAGGATTCCGTATGAAGACCAAGACGTTTGGCTGTTTTGCGAATGGCGGAAGGCTTGAAAAAAGCACTTTCAAGGAGAATTGTGGTCGTCGTGTTTTCGATTTCCGAATTTAATCCTCCCATAATACCGGCCAGAGCGACGGGGCGCTCCGCATCACAAATAACAAGATCAGTTGAAGTCAGAACACGCTGCTGATTGTCCAGGGTGACAAACTGCTCGTCCTCTTTCGCTGAACGCACCACGATCCGGTTTCCGGAAAGTTGACGGCAATCAAATGCATGCAGCGGCTGACCCAATTCCATCATAATCAGGTTTGTAACATCGACAACGTTGTTGATTGAGCGAATGCCGATCGCATTGAGACGCTTGACCAGCCAATCCGGCGAAGAGGAGATCATACAGCCCGAGATGTAACGTGCGGCATAGCGTGGACAGAGATCAGGATTCTCAATAGTCACCCCGATGATCGAATCTGTCCTTTCGGAACCTTCGACCACGTGGTTATGCGGATAGTTTAACTTCAGGTCAAGTTTTGCGGCAATATCCCGTGCAATACCCAGAGCACTCAGACAGTCAGAACGGTTGGGAGTCAGGCCGATTTCTAATAGAGTATCCTTGAGGCCAAGGGCCGCGAAAACAGGCGTTCCAAGAGGTGCAATTGCCGGCGGCAGAACGATAATACCGGCGCTCTCATCAGCCAGACCTAACTCTTTATCAGAGCAGAGCATCCCGCATGACTCTTCACCACGAATCTTTGACCGTTTGATCTTGAATTCACCGGGGAGCAATGCACCTATCTGAGCCAGGGCGACAGTATCCCCCTGCTTAAAGTTCTGGGCACCGCACACGACGTCCAGCACTTCTTTCCCGTTATTCACCCGACAGAGCGAAAGTTTATCGGCATTGGGGTGCTGTCGTTTTTCCTCAACCAGCGCAACGACGACATCGTCCAATCCTTCGCCCAGCTTTTCCATGGACTCGACCTCAAGTCCAAGCATTGTCAGCAACTCTGCAAGTTCTTCAGGCGTCTCTCTAAAATCTACAAATTCTTTCAGCCAGTTGTATGTAACGTTCATATCAAAGCACCATGAATGGAGTAAATTTAGAACTGCCGAAGAAAGCGGACATCATTTTCAAAAAGGAGACGCATATCTGAAATGCCGTACTTTAACATTGCAATTCGTTCGATTCCCATGCCGAAGGCAAAACCGGAGATATTGTCGGCGTCATACTGCACGTGCCGATACACTTCCGGATCAACCATGCCGGCGCCGAGAATTTCGAGCCACCCGCTGTTTTTGCACACTCGACACCCTTTGCCGCCACAGATAACGCAGGCGATATCGACTTCGGCCGATGGTTCAGTGAAAGGGAAATAACTGGGACGAAGGCGCACACCGGTCTTTTGCCCAAAAAGCTGGTTGGTAAAGACAGTGAGAATACCTTTGAGGTCACCAAATGTCACTTTGGTGTCAACCATTAAGCCTTCAATCTGATGGAACATCGGGGAGTGGGTCGCGTCAGAATCACAACGATATACGGTTCCAGGCGCTATGATACGGATAGGAGGTTTCTTCTTGAGCATAGTACGAATCTGAACCGGCGAAGTGTGTGTGCGCAGCAGCAGGTTGTTTTCCACAAAGAACGTGTCCTGCATATCACGGGCAGGATGCTCGGGTGGAAAGTTAAGTGCCTCGAAATTGTACCAGTCATGTTCAATCTCGGGTCCCTCGGCAACCGCAAATCCGAGCCCCGCAAAAATCGAACTCACCTCTTCAATTACGAGAGAAACCGGATGTTTGGTTCCCTTCAACGGACGACGACCAGGGAGAGAAGTGTCTACCCGCTCGGATTGAAGGCGCGCAGCAATAACTTTCTCCTGGGCCGATTCAATTGCAGCGCCAAGTGACGATTCCAATTCATCGCGAATAGCGTTGACCAGTTGCCCGACAACGGGACGTTCTTCCGATGTCAGGGAACCAAGCCCCTTCATCAGAGCCGTTAGCTCACCTTTGCGACCAAGCAGACTGATACGTATATCCTGAAGTTGCTCTATAGTGGACGCTGAGGCAATTGCCTGCAGGGCACCGTTTCTCAATTGCTCAAGTTGTTCCCGCATAATTGAATACCTTCAAAACAAATATATGTTGACGCGTAAATGCTGTACAAAAAAGGGAATGGGAGCCAGTCCCATTCCCTTTCCAAATTAAACCGGTAAAGAGTTTAAATACCGGCCTTCGCGAGCGCCGCTATCTGTGCGAATCCATTCGGATCGGTCACAGCTATGTCAGCCAACACTTTACGGTCGATCTGTACATCAGCCTTTTTGAGGCCGAAGATGAACTTGCTGTACGATAAACCGTTGATACGTGAAGCCGCATTGATACGGACAATCCACAAACTGCGGAAATCACGCTTTTTGACGCGTCGATCGCGGAAGGCATAATTGAGAGCCCGGTCTACCGCCTCTGTCGCACTGCGAAACAGCTTGCTTCGTGCGCCACGGTAACCTTT
>VFJW01000036.1 GCA_009885845.1 Geobacter sp. | reverse complement strand
TAAGGATGGTTGCCGCAATATTGAAAATATTGAACTCGATGCCGAACATTCCCATTATGCCAAGCATGCAGACCAGACCGGTCACAACCGGTACCAATGCAAGCATGATACGTGATGGCGAGCGGAAGACGATGACCAGAAGAAAAAATACCAGGGTCGAGGTGCAGGCCAGATATCTGGTAAAGTCGTTGATGATGGCGCGTCCTACGTTGTCGCCAAAGCGGCTCTGTGAAACGAGACGCACTCCCGGCAACGATTTGAGCTCTTCCTCAAGTGCGGCTACCACCTGTGGGGTGTCAGGCACCATAGTCAGCACCCTGACCACATCTGGCGAGCGAATTATCAGTGAGTCAACAAGTTCCCCCATTCCCGCTGCGCGCAGACTTTCCACTGTTGCTGCAGGTGGCGTGGAGCTTAGCGTTGCAAAAAATGGCGCAAAAGCATCTTTTGAGAAACCGTAGGTTGCTCCCGCTTTTGTCAGATCGTTCTTCAGTTTCGTCGCACGGCCGTTTTGCCAGAAGGAAACCCAACGCTCCCGGTTTTCACGTTGCTGGGCGCTGCCCGGCATGAGCGGCGCAAGGCTTACCAACTCTCCGGCAGGAATACGTCCTGATATCCGCGCAAAGAGTTTGTCATTATTTGCCAGTGCGCCTTCCAGGTCAGTTCCTTCGGCAAAAACAAGTGCTTTGCCGCGCATATCTCCCCACGTCTTGACCAGATCTTCTTCAGCCTGTTGCAACTCCGGCGTAACCATGCTGACTGCCCGTAAATCACCGTTAAAGCGGATTTTGGTTGCCTGCCAGGCACAGAGAGCCAGAACGGCAAGCCAGACACCGATCACCGTCCGGCGGGGCAGTCGCCAGACGCCGCCATGGTTATTAAGCGGGAGTTTCCCCGCCGGCAGCGGCTTTATCAAATGCGGCAGGACGAGGAGCGAGATAATAAGAGCCGAGACGATCCCGGTCATACTGTAGATGGCCAACTGACGCTGGCCAGGGAGACTTGACAACAGCATGACACCAAAGGAGATAAGCGTTGCTACGGCACCGAATAGTACCGGTCGGGACACTTCGCCGGTGATAACAGCAGTCTCTTTCCCCCCCTGTCGGCAGGAGAAATAGATCAACATGGCATATTCATCAACCATACCAAGCAGCACTCCCCCGAAGCCGAGTGTGACTGCGAATACATTGACGTCCCACATGGCGATGGCTCCGGTGGCAATCACCAAAATTGAAGTGGGAACCAGAAAAACAAAGACCGCGCTCAGGCTTCTCAGAAATACCAGATAAATTGCGAGTACAGCAAACACACTGAGAGTCAAAACTACGTACAAATCCCGCTTGATGGTGTCGGCGTTCACCAGCGTGTAGCGATGCCCGGAGACAACGGTTGCGTTCATTCCTGCAGGAACAGACGCGGCAATCGCCTTGTTGATACGTTCCAAAAGGTCTCGTGATCCGCCTGAATCTGTCATTGATACGGCGGAATCTATGACAAGCAGAGCACTCGTGCCGTCAGCAGACACGAAATGATTCTGGACCAGACGCATATTCGGTATCATGTTCAAAAAACGCATCTTCTCCAGCGCTATGGCGGAGAAGGAGAGCGGATCATTCTGAATGCTTCCTTTGAGAGCCCATCCTTCAGGTGACAGTAGTTGTTCATAGCCGATACGGAGCTGTTTTTTTGCCTCGGCCGGAGAACTGCCGGCGGCAAGCCTCGCCAGATCAGCTTCTGTCGCAAGGCTCGGGAGAGAGGCACTGAGCCAGCCGAAAAAATCGCCGGAGAGGTTTGTCGGGCCGACCATTACATTTTCGATCCCTTCTGCCTTTAGCCCCTGCGCCAGGCGGTCGGTTGCTGTCGTCAGTGATGCGGGATCGTCAGCACTTCCTCCTTTGAGCGTGATTACGAGTTTTTTTGTGAAAGGAGCCAGCTGCAGCAGGCGGAAATCCTGGGCAACGGAAGAACTGTCGTCGGGGAGCATCGCAACAATATCTTCCTGAATCTGAAGCTTTGAGGATGCCAGAAGACTCAAGGCAACTAACAGTATTGTTGCCGAGAAGAGTAATGTGCGACGAACTGAAAAAAAAGTGTACAGACGTTCGAACAGCTTGAAAGAAGGAACCGCCATCTAAAAAAGATCCGCCTGCAGAGTTTTGTTTACCACAGTGTTGACAAATTTGATTCGGGTAAAGTCACCATCTTTTTCGTGCAGTTCGACACTGCGTACGTGCCTGCCATCCGTACTGAAATTGATCAGCAGGTGGTGCAGAAATCCTGCCGTAACGGCAGAGCGTGGTTCAAGGCGCAGTGCTGCCGGAGACTCATTTAAAACAGTAATCCGGTATTCTTTTCTGAGCCACGCAAAATCTGCTTTTGCCCAGGCAAACAGCTGCTCGGAAACAAGTTTCATGATCGGTTCCTGGCTGATCTGAAAGTTTTCCGTGCGTCCGGTCCTCTCATGCCAGCGTCGCCCTTTATCACCTTTCAGGACAAATCCGGAGGCTACCGGCGCAGTCAGCTCCCAGCGCAACAGGTCAGGCTTGCTGAAATAGAAGCGTCCCCTGGAGGTAAGGACAGTCTTGAACATGCTCAGGTGCTTTTCCTGGACAAAGTCGCTCGATATCGTTTTGACGGTGCCTGCCGTCTGTTCCAGGGAAGAGAAGAGAGTTGCGGAACCATCGGCAGTCGAAGTTTCAACTGCGGTGGCGGTTCCGGCAATGAACAGAATTATGGCGGACAGGAACAGTGTCCTGGTCATAGTGCGTTCTCCATGCCGACAATCCAGAGCTTAATGGAACCGCTTGCAATGATTTTTTCAGCACGCACGACCTCCCCATCGGCGACGGCAAATCCTTCGAATTGTCCAACGGTTCTGATTCGAACCTGAAGCAGATCACCCGCGTAGGCTCTGCCGGTGATACGCAGCTTTCTAACGCCGACCAGATATCCTTCAGAGATTCCCTTTCCCTGCTCCGTATCCTCATACCCTTTGATGACGGCGTATCCCTGCGCCAGAAGTTCAACGAATGCTGCTTCGTCCAGAGTACCATCGGTATTTACGAGGAGACAATCCGCAGCAATAGTCGTTTCAACGAGACCACCGCTATCTTTATAGGAAGCAAGGGTGTCAACGAGCCGCATCGGCATGCGATGCGGAATGAATGTTTCTGCAGGTATTGGCAATGTTTGATTGTTATTCATGAATTACCCTTTGTGCCGCCGGAAAAACTATTGTTTCAAAAATTCAGGTAGTGAGCGTCTGTGGATCGGAATCGGAGTTGCTCACGTCATGGTGGCCCCTGCATCTCTTCAAGCTTCCGGGCCATACGCCTCTGCACTTCACTGCGTAACTCTGCAAGTCCCGCCTTGCCGGGATATCCGGAGGGATCAACCGGATCGAGAGCCAGAAGTCGCACTGAAGCAGGGTATAGAAGGGAGTGCCCCGGAGGGAGCATGATGTCGGTGCCGGTGATGCAGAGCGGGACTATCGGAATACCGGTCTCCTGTGCGAGTCGGAAGGCACCCGAGTAAAAAGGCTGCAGTTTTCCGTCTCTGCTTCGGTGCCCTTCCGGGAAAAAGAGCACGGTCCCTTGTTTGGCAAAGGTCTCTGTACAGGTTTTCATTACATCGGCCCAGTCACTTGTTTCAATATCAAGGTAGCGGGCAAGTCTCATGAACAGGGTATACCAATACATCTTGAAGGGCCATGCGCCGACGGCAAAGATGCCATCATGAAAAGGGAGAGCAGCCAAAAAATAGCTGTCAAAAAACGAGAGATGATTGACCACCAGAATGCACGGGCGCTTGATTCCAGCTAAACCTTCCGTTTGAAAACTTACGAAAGGAGACACTATAACAATCAGGCCGTAACCGTGTATACTGATCAGGTGCCGCATGACTCGCCCCACATCCCATCCGGTCAAAATCTTCCAAAAAAGGATAAGAAAAGGGGATAACAGGATACCTAAGACGATCCAAAGAGCCATTAGGGGGTAGAACATGAGGTTCAAAACTAACGCCTGTATTCGCCGGGAAACGCTCACCTGGCCCCGGTGCCTATTGCTGCTCGAACTTTTCATCACGTAACTATGCGCTCTCCATCTGACGTTTTTTATTGATGACGAAGTTATGGATGTCACCAAGGGTGCGAATTTTACGAATTGCCTCCTCTTCGCGAATTTTCATGCCGAACGCAGTCTCCAGAACAATTACCAGATCGACTACGTCAAGGCTGTCCAGTCCCATGTCTTCAAAAAGTGTCGTCTCGGGCGTCATCTCCCCAAGATCAAACTCGAATTCTTCTGCTAGTGAACTATTGATCTGCTCGATAATCTCTTGGTCGGTCATTGTTGATATCTCCTTAAAATAATAGATGAATTTACGCCACCAAGGGCAAAGTTGTTTTTTATTATCGTTGCAACCGGGAGCCTGGTTATGCCAGGCAGGTGTTGCACATTTGCACAGAGCGGATCGATATTTTCAAGGTTTAGCGTCGGAATCAGGAGCCCTTGACGGAGCATTTCAATGCAGGCTGCAAGTTCCAGAGTGCCGCTGGCAGCCATGGCGTGCCCCAGATGCCCCTTCAGACTGCTTGTGGGCGTTTGTGAGCCGAAGACACGGGAAATAGCCTCGCATTCAGCAATATCGCCCTGCTCGGTCGCCGTTGCATGGGCATTGACGTAATCAACCTGATCCGGTGTAATCCGGGCGTCATCAAGCGCCTGCTGCATGCAATCTGCTATACATGACGCGTTCGGGTTGGCGATGCTTCCCGGATCCGAGTTGGTGGCAAATCCGGTTATTTCGGCAAGAATCGTCGCGCCCCGCTGCTCGGCGGATTCCAGGGACTCCAGAAGAAGAATGCCGCTCCCTTCACCGCAGACGATACCGTCACGGTCCCGATCAAAAGGGCGGGGTGTCCGGTTTGGAGAGTCGTTAAATGCAGTTGAGGCAGCGTTTATAATGTCAAAAGTGCCTGATGTCAGCGGGTGAAACTCGTCTGCTCCTCCGCAGAGCATGAAGTCCTGTTTGCCAATACCGATCATCTCTGCGGCGTAGCCGACCGCATGACAGCTGGTTGAACAGGCGGCGGATGGAGCCAGGATTCGTCCGGTAACACCAAGCGCCTGGGCCACGTTTGAGGCGCAACTGTGGTTCATAATATGGAAGAAAAGGGTTGATTTCATCCGCTCAAGGCTATTGTCGATGCCGAAATCACGGAAGAACTCCTGCATGGTTTGCGGGCTCCCGATTGTTGAGCCTACCGAAACCCCGAGACGACCGCTTTGAAGCTGTGTTTCGCTGAGTCCCGCCATGGCGGCAGCATCCTGGCAGGCGAGAGTAGCAAAAATCGACATACTTGACATGGAACGGCGAAATTTCCGGGGGATTTCCATCGGATCAACTCCGGTGGCAAGGGCAGCCACCCGTGTCCTCATCCCGGTAATTTCGGATAAAGCCGGAACCTGTACCACGCCACTCTTCCCCGTGAGCAGAGCCGCCATCAGGTTTTCAATACCACGACCAAAAGGTGATACGACTCCCATCCCCGTTATGACGACTCTTTTCAACAGCATGCCTTCAGCTCCTTTTTCATAAGGTCGTGCCCGAGGATTGTGCCGCAGGCGAGGAAGCCGGAAATTATAGCTCCCATGACGCCGGGAGCGACTACCGCCTGGCCGGCCAGGAAGAGCCCCGGCATCCTCGTTGCCGGGTGCGGGTTGAACTGGCCGACCATGTGTTTGACACCGTACAATCCGCCCAGCGGGGTACTGCAGAAGTCCCGGATGGTAAGCGGGGTTGAACCCTCTATTGACTGTATGTTTCCGGCAAGATCAGGGAACACCCGCTCGATTTGGTCCTGCATTCTGGCCAGAGCCTGCTCCTTGAACTGCCGGTACTCCGGGGGTCGGTTCCCGAAACGGGATGATTCCCAGGGAGCCGTTTCGCTAAAGAGGGCAGGGCAGATGCCAATGAAGCCGTGAGGCTCGATATCCCCGTCCCGGTAAGCGGCACTTACGTAAAGCGGGGCTTTGCCGATCGGTCTGTTATCAAGCTGATATATGCTCTCAGGGTCCGGAATGAGGAACCTGTTTGCTCCCGCAAGTGCTGGTATCGGTTTTTTTGAAGTGGCAAAACACACAAATGCGGAGACAGTATCTTCAAGGTTGCCGAGACGCTTGCGATAGGCTGGGCGGAACGACCCTTCCGGTACCAGGTCCAGAACATATCGAGGGTGAATCGTTGCGATCGCCGCTCTACAGTCGAGCGAGTCACCGTCCGCAAGCTGAACGCCGGACAGAACACCTCCCGGTCCGGTTGAGATCCCGGTTACCTCGCTATTGCAAAGAACATCGACACCGAGTTCAGCAAGTCTGGTATCAAAAGCACGCGCCAGACTCAGACCTCCACCACGAATACCGCGCACCGACTCGTAGTAGTTGCCTACAATAGCTGAGTGTTGTGCAAACGACACCTCCTCGCACGAAACACCATACAAAAGAGAATGCATGGAAAGCAAGCTTTTTAGCAGTACATTCCCGGTCAAAGGATCAAGGGTTTCCCGTACCGTCTGCCCAAGAACCCTTTGCAGAGCACCGGTCGGATCAATATCCAGGTCGAGGTTCAAATAGGGTATGGTGGCGCATGTAGTGCGGACCTGTGCGAGGTAACTCCGGATTGCTGCCCGTTCATCAGGAAATGCCTCGCAGAGCTTTTCCTGAATTCTTTCGTAACCGGTTGGAAAGCGGAACTCGAAGCCAGGATTCTCACAGCTGAAGAGGTCGAATCCGTCCTCGTTAAAGGGAAAGCTTGTTATCCGGTCTGAAACACCGAGGTAACGGAGAAAAATATCAAGCGGTTCTCCCGTGCCGAGCCCTCCTGTGTAATGAAAACCGGTATCAAAATGCACTCCCCGACGCGAAAAACCCCGCATAAGCGGAGCTGTGCGGTTAGTCTTTTCAAGAAGAGCAACGTGGTAGCCATTTTGAGCAAGGGTAATAGCAGAAGTAATGCCGGAGATTCCGGCACCGATAACTATGAAGTCATACTTCATTCAGCAAATCTCAGCACCAGACAGGAATTGGTTCCGCCAAAGCCTGCGGAGTTACAGAGGACGTGCTCCGGCGAGCGGTCAATGCGCTCAGCCGCAATGTTGAGCTGTGCTGAAAACTCGTCGGGCTCTGAGAAGTTGATGTTTGGCGCAATGAATCCATTCCGGGCCATAATAGTCGAATAGACCACCTGAGAGGCTCCGGACATCCAGAGTTCGTGCCCGGTCATCGATTTCAGGGAGGATACCGGCGGGGTTTTCGGCCCGAAAACAGCAGAGATATTGCGTGCCTCAGCCGTGTCTCCGGCAGGGGTCGACGTAGCGTGGGCACATATGTAGTCGATGTCACACTCCGTAATTCCGGCAAGCGAAACAGCCTTGCGCATGGCTCGTTGCAGCCCGTCCTGGCTTGGTACCGAGATGTGGTTGCCGTCAGAAGAGAAGGCATACCCGCCGATTTCACCGAGAATGACCGCACCGCGAGCCTTGGCCAGATCGTAGCGCTCCAGCATAATCGCTGCTGCACCTCCGCTCGGAACCAGACCGTCACGTCCGGCGTCGAAGGGGCGTGAAGCGCGCTCCGGATCGTCGAGGCGAGTGGAGAAGGCACTTAATGCATCGAAACTGCACATTGATTCCCAGTTAATCTCTTGCGCCCCTCCGCAAATAACCCTCTCCTGACGTCCGAAAGCGATCAGATCCGCAGCCTGCCCGACAGCGTGGCCGCCGCTGGAACAGGCGGAGCTGATAGTCCAGCACGCGCCGCCGGTCTTGAAAAGGGTGTTCAGGTTCATTGTAACACAGGAAGTCATGGAGCGGAAAACGTGACCGCTGCCAATCAACTTGGTCTCACCGCGTTCCCTGAGCAGGTCCACCTGCTCGATCGCCGCGATACAACTGGAATCGCAGCCGAAAATCAGGCCGGTTTCTGCATTTTGAATCTCCACTTCATCGAGTCCCGACATTGTTAGCGCGTCGAAGGCAGCTGCATGAGCCTGAACAGCAAAGTCCGGCATGGTTTTACATTGCTTTTTCGACAGGAGAGCACGCGGATCAAAGCCGGAGATAACGCCGGTTAAAGGGCTTCTGAAGCCTAATTTTTGCCGCTCTTCGTCAAAGACGATTCCCGAACGCCCCGATCGGAGTGCATCTGCGACTGTCTCAACGGTGTTTCCGAGACAGGAAACTATGCCAATTCCGGTAATTGCGACTCTATGCATGGTGCCTCGCATGAAAAAAGAAGTGACAGCTGACGATAAGCAGCGGTAACCAGGGTCGGTTTGCGCCGCTGGTTACATGTAAGCGCCGCCGTTTACCGATATAACCTGCCCGGTTATGTAGGATGCCTTCTCCGAGCAAAGGAACGCAACGACTTCTGCAACCTCTGAAGGTCTGCCGATGCGACCCATAGGTATCATTGGCAGTATCCGGTCAATCGGCAGACCGTCGATCATCTCTGTTTCGATGAATCCTGGTGATACTGCATTCACCAGTACGTTACGCTTTGAGGTTTCGGCAGCCAGAGCCTTGGTTGCACCAATCAAACCCGCTTTTGCTGCAGAGTAGTTTACCTGGCCCGGCATACCGCTCTGACCGGAGGTAGAGGCGATGTTGATAATTCTGCCCTCCTTTTTTTTGAGCATGCCGACCAAGAGCTGCTTAGTGACCAGAAAAAAACCATCCAGATGTACGGAGAGCACGTCGTTCCATTCGCTCTCTCCCATCCAGACCATCAGGGTATCTTTTGCAAAACCCGCGTTGTTTACCAGCACGTGGGGGGACTCCTCCTCAAGGTACGGGCCGAGCACATCTTTCACAGATGTCGGGTCGGCGACGTCAAAGCACAAAAGCCTGCAGGATCTCCCCTGCTCCTCGATCTGCCTGCATACGTTCTCCGCTGCCGCATGGTCGGAGCGGTAATTGAGCCAGATATCGTATCCTTCGCGTGCCAGAACCAATGCGATGGCAGCTCCTATCCCTTTACTCGCCCCGGTTACCAGGGCAATTTTTTGCTTTTGCATGGGAGTTCATCCTTAACGATAAAATATCTGCAGGGAATAAATAAACGCGAATCAAAATTCAAATTGTGTTTATTTGGCTCATTATACAAATGTTTGCGAGTGCTGTCCAAAACTAAATGAGATCCCGGCTAAAAAAGCGTAACTAACAGACTATAATTATTTTAGAAATCTTGTAAAAACCTGGTTTGAGAGCATCATCCCTCTTCGAGTCAAAGTGAGGGAGTTTCTGTCTGATACAAGAAGTCCAAGTCGTATGAGATCTGCCGTTTCTGAGCCGTAAACAGATTCAAGAGTCAGATTAAACTCATGTTCAAAGGCGTGCTTATTCACTCCATCAGCCAGTCGCAAGCCCAGGAACATAAATTCTGCCATGGCATCAAGCTGTGTCAGTTGCTGCACGTCGAACCGTTCCAGTTGTCCGGAGGTCACCTGCCTGGCGTAGTCTTCCAGGGTTTCGGGATTTCTGAAACGTATTCCATACCCCTCCCGCAGAAACGAATGTGCCGCAACGCCCAGACCGCGGTAACTATCCCGCAGCCAATAGCTGCTGTTATGTTGTGACCGGTATCCGGGTCGGGCATAGTTGGCAATCTCATAATGTTCAAAATCATTTTTTGTGAGAAGGTCGTCTGCCAGTTCAAACATGTCTGCCGAAAGATCCTCATCAGGCAATTCCGGACTGTCCGGGTGATACCGGTTTGCAAAAGGAGTACCTTCTTCCACCGTCAGTCCGTAGACTGAAATATGTTCCGGGCAGAGTTTTATCGCGGACAGCAATTCTGACCGCCATTGTTCGAGGCTCTGACCGGGAAGTGAGTGAATCAAGTCTATGCTGATATTGTTAAATCCGGCTTCCCGGGCATCCAGAAAAGCCTGACAGGACTGTTCTGATGTATGAATCCGTCCGAGGCACTGGAGAAAACAATCATCAAATGATTGAATGCCCAGAGACAGCCGGTTTATGCCGGCTTTGCGGAAACCCTTCAGAGAAACATGATCTACGGTGCCGGGATTTGCCTCCAGAGTTATTTCGGCGTTTTCAGAAATACCTGTTTGTCTGGCAATTTCATCGAGCAACCGGCCGAGCTGCAGCGGTTGCAGCAGAGAGGGGGTTCCCCCGCCGAAATAGATTGAAGCAAGCGGTGTGGCATCAGAAGCATGAAGCTGTAATTCTTTCAAGAGGAGCGCAGGGTATTCTGCAAGGTCGTTTTCCTCTGGCGGGCGCGAGATAAAGGCACAATAGTGACATTTTATCCTGCAGAACGGAACATGAATATAGAGTCGATTATACATGCCAATTCCTGTTTTTTTGAGTGCCGTGCGTGTTGGAATATGATAGTGTGCCAGTATAGTTGTAAATACAAAAAAGGGGAATTTATGAAAAAGAATATTATATGGCCACTTTCCTGTGTTTTAGTGCTGTCTTCCGTAACTGCTGTATTGGCTATGCCTGACAAAGTAGCGGTACCCGCTGCTGAAAATACTGTACAATCCGCGGTTGAACCTCTTTCCGGCAAAGTCCTGCAGACTATGGATAGCGGGGGTTACACCTATATTCATATTCAGAAAAAAGATGGCGAAAAAACGTGGGTAGCAGTTGCTGCAGCTCCCATTGCCGTCGGTTCACAGATCACTTTCAAGGGTGGTATGGAAATGCGCGACTTTGAGAGTAAGAGTCTTAAGCGCAAATTCGACTCAATCATTTTTGCCGATGCTGTCGTATCGGACAGTCCGGTGAAAAACGACCCTTCCGCAGCGCCAAAAGATAGCAGCAAGAGTGTGTCGGGTGGAAGCAAGGCGGCAGTTTCAGGCAAGGATGCAAAGATTACGATTGCCAAGGCTTCCGATGCAAATGCCTACACCGTTCAAGAGATTTTTGCCAAAAGTGTCAAATTGAACAAGAAAAAAGTTGTTGTGAGGGGAAAAGTTGTCAAAGTGTCTGCCGGTATCATGGGTAAAAACTGGATACATATCCAGGACGGAACCGGAACTCAGGCCAAGAAAAACCATAATCTTGTCTGTACCAGTCAGGACATGGCAGATGTAGATGACGTTGTCACAATAAGCGGCGTCCTTGTCAAGGACAAGGATTTCGGCGGTGGTTACAAGTACAGTGCTATAGTTGAAGAGTCCACAATAAAAAAATAAACATGGTATTGATGCCGGAATGGCAACCATGTTGTTATTATAAGGCGCCCAGGGAGTTTTGTACGATGAAGAGGATGTTGTTTTTTACGGTTTTTCTTTCAACCTGTTTAGGTTATGAGCCCGTTCATGCTGACGCCTCAGGAGGTTTCGGTCCTGAAGTTATAAGTTTGAAAACGATGGTGGTACCGTTTCCGCACTGGAAGCATCAGGCTACTAACAACAGCGAATGTTTCCATTGTCATAATGCTGAAGGTGGGAAAATTAAAGGGTGGGGAAAAGAGGCGGCCCATGAACTCTGTATTCCATGCCATGACTTGAATGATAAGGGACCTGTCGAGTGTAAGCAATGTCACAAGTAGCTGTTACAGATGGGTCAGGCATGTGATTAGTATTGATTGCATCGTGTTTCAGAATTATTGCACGGGCGTCGGCGTATCAGGCCGCCGCCTGTTTTTATGGCGCGCCCTTATTATCCGCCTGAGTTATTTGCTCCCCAGTCCTGCCAGAACAAAATTCATCGAGTACGATTGATTCCCGGACCGCTGATGAGCCGAAATATTCACACTCCAGCATTTATGACGATATTCAGCGGTATACACCGATTCAAGAAAATCACGTTTGTCAAACGAGTAGCGAGCGGTATAAGAAAGATTCAGCGGCTTAATCAGTTTGGTAGAAAATTTCCCTTCGAAATATTCCACTGCGTTGCGGGCCATCTGGTAACCCGTGCCGATGGTGTTTCCCTGCTGGTCGTTAAATTCAATACCTGTCGCCACTGTTGACAGGTTATGCGCGTAGAGGTTGTAGCGAGAGTCAAGAGTAAGCCGAAGCTGTTTGGTCAGCCACGTATCTGACTCAAATATCAGATCACTCCATGGGAGTTGGTTCTCTACCAGTGTCAGCAGGTCACGGCGCTCTCCGGCCACTTTAAAATTTGCGCTCAGCTTGATTCGTGAAATATCACGATATTCAGGTGTCTCTCCCGATACAAACTTGCCGTTTATCAAGTTGGTCACCGAAAGTGAAATCATATTCTGGTGGATAATTCGATCAGTGTAGTCATAGAACGGTAAGCGATGCTGATCACGTTCAGGTGTATAGTTGTAGCCGATTTCGGGGATGATCTCATGCCTGATTTTTTTGAGCAGAAAAAAGTCGGTATCATATATGCGAGCCAGCGACGTTGACAAGCGGGCACCCGCCGTCGGCAGCAGGTCTCCGTCACGTGTCTGGATGTCGGTGCTGCTGTCCCGCTTTTCGGTGGCATAACTTCTGACATGTGCCGCTGCAAACAACGACGTCTGAAAATAGCGGTTCTGAAACGGGAGCAGGGTGACCCGGGGCAGGAGATGCAAACGCTGACCACTGGGACCGGATTCGATATAGATATTGTCTGCGGTTCCGTCAAGGTCAAAATAAAGTGGCGCTGAGAAAACGGTCTGGCGAACAGCCGCCACACCAAGTGACGGCAGCGTCTGGACTGTTGTCTGGTTGTTGGTTGCATAGAGATCTTGACTATAGTGAATGTATGAGGTTGCGGCAAAATTCTGCCACGTTTTCAACATATTTATAACAGTATCGGTTGATTGGCGATTGTAATCCCCGCTTTTTTCACCAAAATCACTCAGAAAGGTCCGGTCGCTGACGGCGTTGACCGTCATGCGCAGATTTGCGTCTATTGAGAAAATTTCCTTATGCTCCTGAGCCAATTGTCCGCGCCATCGATTTTCAGGTTGATCATAGATTGGATACGCGGTGATATGCCCCTCACTCCCTCGCGTCCGGATGTAGCGATATTCAAGGCCGGTTCCTACTCCGCGTCGAGACATTATGTCCAGATCCAACTGGAGATCCTGGCTCGGAGAGATTACCAGGTAGATCGGAATGTCAAGCTGAAATCCTCTGGTTTTTGAGTAACCGAATTTCGGGAAAAGGACACCGGACCTTCTTTCCATCACGACCGGAAATGCGATCCAGGGAAGATAGAGCACCGGAATATTGTTCACATAAAAGATCACATCCCGCCCCGAGGCATACCCCAACAGGTCGACCTTGAGGTTGTCTGTGCCAAATTTCCAGCTTGGGTCAGGCAAGTCACAGGAGGTGATCTCTGCGGACGATCCGGTGTATTCATTTTCATTTATTCGAATAAGTTTTTCAGCTGTGACTGACATGCCTGAATTAGGAGTATTCAGGTATGCGGGGTCGATTTCGGCACGACCGGTATCCGTATTCATGACCAGTGTTTCGCCCTTCAGGACAGCTGAATCCTTTGTCAGAACAACCGAACCGTCTGCATACATCATGTGAGTTGATGTCACATACCGTACCTTATCGGCTGTAAGGTTCTGACCCTTCCAGAATACGACCACATTCCCTTCGGCGGTATACACTCCATCCACCAGATTCTGGTTCATACGGTCAGCGTTGATATGAATGTTTTCATCAGAAAAAGGCGAAACGGCAGCATTGACAGAAGGCACCCGGCAGAAGATAACGCAGAATAAAAATAAGTAGTAAATGAATGACATAAAAACAATCAGCCCCTGATTCCGGTATAATCAGACTGTTCAAGCCATGCTTTTACTTCACCAACGACAAATAGTGAACCACTTACCAGAATAAGATCATTTTCGGTTGCGAGACCGCGGGCCTTGATGATTCCAGCCACTACAGGGCCGCAAGGATGGGATGCGATGCCTTGCGAGTGAAAAAAGCGGGTAAGATGCGTATCTTTCAGAGCTCGTTCAACCGAAGGAGTTACCGTAAAAATTTCATCGGCAAGTGATGTCAACGGTGCATAAATACCCGCTAAGTCCTTGTCCTCACAAACACCGGTTACCAGCAGAAGTCGAGAGTAGGAATACTCCTGAAGTGCTTCTGCCAGAGAAGAGGCACCAGCAGCATTGTGAGCCCCGTCCAGGAGCAGACGTGGGGAACCGGGGATAAATTCCATCCGGCCAGGCCAGTATGCCGTAGTTATTCCTTTCTGAAAGGCAGAGGGAGCAATGGTCATTCCGCCTGACACAAGCACCTCGGCTGCTGCGAGCGCAACTGCGGCATTTTCAGATTGATAGCGACCTGCCATGCCCGGTGTGAGCTGAGGTATAGTTCTGCTCAAGCCGTGGTAATCAAAAGAACTATCAAGATTCCATCGGGTAAAAAAATCTTTGTCAAGGACGCTCAACAAACAGTTTTCGGTGAGACTCTGCTCTTCAATTATCAACCGCACTTCATCGGGCTGATGAGCAGTGATTACATGCGTACCCGGTTTCATGATGCCGGCTTTTTCCCGGGCAATCTCTTCAAGAGTTGTTCCGAGATATTCGGTATGATCAAGGGAAATAGGAGTAAGCAGGGTCATTTCGCCATCAAAAGCAGCAGTCGCATCCGAACGGCCGCCCATTCCGGCCTCCATGACCGCAATATCAACGTGTTCCTCCCCAAAAATAAATGCTGCCAGAGCGGTTGTAATCTCGAAAAAAGTCGCTTCTTCCGGCGCAGCCTCCAGGACAATATTCAGTTTATTTGCCAGCTTTTCAGCGGAATATTCATTGCCGTTAATTCTGAAACGTTCGGTGAAACGAACCAGATGAGGGGAACTGAACTGGGCAACGGTGTGTCCCGAATGGAGGAGTATCGAGGAGAGAAAGGCCGACGTGGAACCTTTGCCGTTTGTGCCGGCAACATGAATGGAGCGAAACTGTTTTTCAGGATTACCCAGGCGCTCGAGCAGCTTGGTGATCCTGTCGACGCCTGGTCGAATACCAAAGCGTCGACGGGTGTAAAGCCTTTCAAGCGAAACTGTCAAAGGCATATCAAACAGCAGGACGGTGCAGCATTTTCAGAATTGAAGACAGTTTAGCACGCATTTCGGTACGAGGAATGATCGCATCTACCATGCCATGATCAAGCAGGTATTCAGCACGCTGGAACCCTTCCGGCAGCTTCTGCCGGATCGTCTGTTCGATAACCCGCGGGCCGGCAAAGCCGATCAGTGCTTTTGGTTCGGCAATATTGATATCTCCCAGCATGGCAAAACTGGCGGTAACGCCCCCGGTAGTAGGATCAGTCAATAGTGACACAAAAGGAATGCCAGCTCTTTTGAGTTTTGCCAGTGCAGCTGAAGTCTTTGCCATCTGCATCAGCGAGAGGATGCTTTCCTGCATGCGGGCTCCGCCCGAAGCTGAGATGATAATCACCGGGTGGTGCTTTTGCAGGCCGCGTTCGATGGAGCGGGTTATTTTTTCACCCACGACGCTCCCCATGCTTCCGCCCATAAAGGAAAAATCAAAGCAGGAAACCTGTACAGGCAGCTCATCGATAGTCCCTTCAACACAGATCACCGCATCCTTTGACCCCCCTTTTGCAAGGGCTGCGTCGATACGCTCCTGATAGCTTTTAGCATCTTTGAATTCAAGAAAATCAATAGAAGTTACATCCGCATCGAATTCCTGCCAGACACCGCCATCCAGAAGTGCTTCAAGGCGCTTGCGCGCAGAAATACGATAATGGTGACCGCACTTCGGGCAGACTTGCAGATTGGCTTCAATATCTTTGCTTAAAAAGGTTTCAGAACAGCCCGGACACTTGACCCACATGCCATCAGGAAAGGTGACTTTATTGCCGCCTGATTTTGCTATGCCGACTCTTTCTTTTGTAAACCAGCTCATAGGTAACCTCTCGTCTTTTATGACATATTATTCGATGTAATTATTCAGTGCACTAAGTGGTGCACCCTTTAACTAAGCGCATTTTTCAAAAGGCTTACATACTGACGCAGTTGTTCTTTCAGCTCTTCTCCACTGTATCGTTCGAAAAGTTTGACAATGGCACTGCCAACTACGACTCCGTCCGCAATCTGACTCACCTCGGCAGCCTGTGCCGCAGTAGATATGCCGAATCCGGCCATAACCGGGAGCTGAACAGACCGCTTCACCCGAATCAGTTCTTCTGCCAGTGTAGCCGAAACAGAGGTTCTGACGCCGGTTACACCGGTTACAGTGACATAATACACAAAACCGCTCCCAAGGCGATTTACGGCTGAAATACGGGCGCTATCCGAGGTTGGTGTGAGCAGAAAAATAACATCCAGTCCGTATCGTCTTGCAAATACAGTCAACTCAGGAGATTCTTCCGGCGGCATATCAACCAGCAGGATGCCGTCTACTCCCGACTCAGATGCGTCCCGGCAGAAACGTTCATATCCGTATGCATGAACAGGATTCAGATATCCCATTAAAATAATAGGTATCTGTGAGCGGGCACGGACTTTACTCACCACCTCCAAAATACCGGGTAGTGTAGTACCTGAGGCCAGAGCTCTTTCAGAAGAGAGTTGAATGGTCGGTCCGTCAGCCATAGGATCTGAAAAAGGAACCCCGAGTTCGATAATATCAGCACCCGCCTTCTCAAGCAGATAGATCATCGTTTCGGTCGTAGCCAGATCCGGATCACCGGCGGTGATAAAGGTAACTAAAGCCTTAGACTGCTTTTTCTGAAGCGAGCTGAAGCGTGCGGCAAGTCTACTCATGGTCATTAACATGTAGCCGGTCAAATTCTGAAGCCGGTCATCTCCTTCTCAAGCAGGTCAATCTGACGAGTCAAATCGGCAACTGCAGCATTCATGACCTTTATAGCCTGGCTATTCGCAGCGGTCGCCCCTTCAATGTGGTTGACAGAGGTAGAAATGAGAGCGCTGCTTTCTATTTGAGTGCGGCATGCTTCGCGAATATGATCTACCATGGCGGTTACATCTTCGGATGACCGGGCGATCAAATTACTTGCTTTGCTCTGCTCGCGTGTTGAAATGCGCACATGGATAGTGAGATCCTTCATCCGCTCAACCGCAGCTGAAATCATATCGGTTCCACAGGAATGCTCACGTGCGGAATTTGAGATGCTTTCAACCATTTCTCCAACACGTTCCATTGCTTCCCGAATACTCTGGCTGCCTCGCGCCTGTTCCACCGTTGCCCTGGCGATTTCACTCACCTGGATACCAGCACGCTGTACACCAACGACTATCTTCTCAAGTGCGGTTCCGGACCGAAGCGACAGCTTTTCGCCTGCAGTAATACTTTCCTCGGCTCTGCTGATCGCCTCTACCGCCCGCCGTGTCTCTTCCTGAACACCCTTGATGACTGCGGCAATTTCACGAGTGGAGCTGCTGGTGCGTTCGGCCAGTTCGCGAATCTCGTCGGCAACCACGGCAAACCCCTTGCCATGTTCCCCCGCCTGCGCTGCTATGATAGCAGCATTGAGCGCGAGTAGATTTGTCTGCTCCGCAACTTCGTCTATAACGGAAAGGATGGTTCCGATATCGTTTGCCCGCAAGGAGAGTGTTTCGACGACTTCCGAAGTTATCAGTGATGAGGCTCTGATTGCCTGCATACCGGCAATTGCTTCAAGAACGGCATTTTTCCCCATCTCGGCATCACTCCGGACAGTTTCAGAAATTGCCGCGGAATCAAGGGCATTTTTTTCAACTTGCCTGATCGTTGCGTCCATTTCGGCAATTGATGATGCGGTGGTAGATGATGCATCAAGCAAATTAACAATATTCGTACCGATTTCTTTAATTGAAGAAGCCATTTCAGTGACGGAAGAACTGACTTCTTCGACAGCTTCTCCCAGCTTTTCTGCGCTCATAGCGATCTCTTCAATAGTTGCCGCCATCTCAAGTGACGAAGCAGAGGTCTCGGTTGCGGATCCCGAAAGCGTATCAATCCCTTCAAATACTTCATGTACAGAATTGTTGATTTGTGCTACTGCCCGTGACGTCTCCAATACGGAACTTTCCTGCAAATGTGCGGAATTAACTACCTGCTGTGCAGCATTTTCGAGATTATTGTCAATGGAGATGAGGACTTCAGAGGCAGAACCAATACGGGAAACCATGCTATGGAGGCTTTCTGCCATAGTGTTCATGGCATAAGCCAGGTCGGCCGCCTCTCCGCCGCCACTCACTTTCAGGCGGGAGTCAAGTCTGCCGCCAGCCAGTGCTTTTGCAAAGTCGACGCATTTTCTGAGCGGTCTGGTGACCGAAGTTGTAATGAAATATGAAAACAGGGTGATCAGGCCGATAACAACGAGCGTAAGAGATGCGGCCCCGGTTCTTTTTATTCTGATGCTTGTTGCAACCTGTTCTTCAGTAGCACTGACATCCTGCCGGATCAGGTCAACCATCTTTACGACGGCTTTACTGAACGTACTGAATCGCTCTGCCTGAATTCCAGCCATGAGGTTGCTGATCTTTTGAACATCACCTTTGGCTGCTGCAGGAAGCACCTCATCAACCAGTGTTTTTTGATATTCCTTCCAGATGGCATTTGCCTTGTTGATGGCATCATGTTTTCCCGGTGAGGCCACCGACTCCAGTACAATTCCGAATTGGAGTTCAATGTCATTTGTGAGGTTTGTTATGGTAGCTATGTTTTTCCGGGTAGTAGTCAGATCCGTTTTACGCATGAAGCTCTGCATTTCACTATTGATTTGAAAAAGATCTGCTTTCAGCAGGGCAATGCTCTCGAGAGCATCCTTGTCTTTTTGAATGTATCGGTAAACGGAGCCGCCAATGGTGACTTCATTCATCATAAACTGGCTGATCGCACCAACCAGAAGAATACCAACAAACGCAGCCGCAGATAGAAGTATCATCTTGGTGCGAAGGGTGAGTCCGGTTGAACTATTGGAGTACGTTCCTCTCTCCACAGAAACTCCTGTTACTATCCGGATATCAAATACAAAAAAGCCGCCCGACTATAACAGAGCGGCTACTTTTATATCAAGAAAAAACACCTGTTGCGACAGGTTCGAGTGCATCTCCAAAAGGGTGTGATGTTTTGTTTAACGGATACTTGTTGCCGGGTTAGCCATAGCAAGTTTATCGTTCTGGAAGTTAAGAGCAGTCAGCATTTCCCGCCGGACGAGTTGAATCTTTTTCATATATGCGTTTGCCTGCGGTCCCTGTCCGCAATAATACTTTTTAGCACGCTCCAGGTCTCCCCGGGCCATGTCAAGCTTGGTGTAGAGCTCGCAGATTGCGGCTTCGGCACATTTGCTGTCATCAAGCATATCGTCAGGCGTAAAACCGTGACTGCGGGCACGTCGCGGCATCAACTGCCAGACGCCTCGTGCACCTCGTGTAGAAACGGCGCTGGCCGAAAGTCGGTGCCCACCCGTTTCAACCAGTGCAATCTCGGCAAGATCAAACGGCATAAAAACGGTGTCGGTTGTCTTGTCAAAGCAGATTTTCGCCAGCTGACGTGCCCTCTCGGGTGAAGTTTTACGCAGGAAAGCTGATTCGATAACGACTTGTTGTTTTTTTCGCTGGATAAGAGAGATGCTGCTGCTACTGAGGATGGATGGTTCGGTGGCCAGTGAAGTACTCGACTGGATTCCTGAAGGGTTGAAAGGTGCATTCTCGCATGCTGTCAAAAAGAGCATGCACGTCAGATAGATAATTTTTTTTCGCATAATAATAGAGTAGGGAAGTTGTATCGGCTTTGCCAGAGCGGCGTCGTTACCCACGAACTGCGAGGGCGTATCTCTGGCGGGGTACTCCTTTCTGAGTTATTTTGTCCCTGAAACGCCAAAAATCCCGTTAAAGGGACTTTGGAAATTCGGTACAAGTTGTACGGGACAATATATGGACATTCAAAAGGTGTCAACCTAATTAAAATAAATATATATAAATCGATATGTTACGTGCTATTTATCCCCTGTGGCGAGTTCTTTGAGGGTAACTCCCTCCAGCACGCCACGAACTTTTTCTTGAACCTGCTTCCATACCGGATGAACATTACAGTAACCTGCGCGGCCGCAATCCAAAGGATTAACAACACACCGGTTTGGAATGATCGGCCCTTCGACGGCTTCGACAACTTCCAGCAGCGTAATATTTTCGGGAGCGCGACCCAGCATAAAACCGCCGCCGGTACCCCGGAACGACTTGACCAGGCCTATTTTACTGAACTGCTGGAATATCTTGGCGAGGAACGTGGGCGGGACATCAACGGCGGTGGCGATATCGCTCAGGAGGCAGACCTTGTCAAGCGGTTTCCCCGCCAGATAGACGATTCCCCTGACAGCATATTCACCTTTACGAGTTAGTTCCATCATGCAATACCCCGGGTTCTTAAAAACAGAATTCGTGCGCTAAAGAAGAATTTTCCCATCAGAAATGACAGACAATCGCTTCTAGTCCTCAAAAAAGACTTTGTATACCCTATTAGGTTTTCATGGATCTTGTCAACAGGTTTATCATATTGTGTCACGAGCTAATGATATGTCCGTTCTTGTAGCACATAACCTGTCCGGTTTAATTTGTCGTTGGGAGACGACCAATGAACCGGACAAAATGGCTACAGGAGACCAAAC
>VFJW01000159.1 GCA_009885845.1 Geobacter sp. | reverse complement strand
CCGACGTCCCCTTCGAGGACGATGCCGCCACCTTTTTTGGCGGGGGGGTGGAAGCTGGTGGTGGTGGTCAGGGCTGCTTCTTTGAGGAGGTCACTGACGGGTATGGCGGTGATCTCTTTTCTCTTGGCTTTCATGATGTTGGGGAGGGTCGGGTAGCGCGGGGTGTTGAGCCCGAGCTGACAGGTAACGAGGGCGGGGGTCTTCAGTTTGACGATGGCTTTGATGCCCCCTTCGAGTTCCCGTTTGGCGGTGATGGTGCCGCCCTCGTAGTCAAAGCCGATGATGGTGGTGGTGCAGGCTAATCCGAGTTGTTCGGCTATGATGACGCCGACCTGGGCGGAGCCGCGGTCCTGGCTCTGCATGCCGGTGAAGATGATGTCGAAGCCCTTGTCTTTGGCGTAGGCGGAGATGATGGAGGCAATCTGCCAGGGATCTTTGCCGGAGGCGGCGGGGTCCTGGATGTGGGCAGCGTTGTCGCAGCCCATGGCGAGGGATTTTTTGATGGCTTCGACGACGCGGTCGGGACCGATGGAGAGGACGGTGAGTTCGCAGCTGTCTCCCAGTTTCTCCCGCAGCTGTACGGCCTGTTCGACTGCGTATTCGTCGTATTCGTTCATGCGGAAGGCAAGGTCGGTTTCGTTGTACCAGACTCCTTCGGCGTTCGCTTTGAAACGGGATTCAAGGTCAGGGACCTGTTTGATGCAGACAAGCAGTTTCATAGATACCTCCATTAAAATCATAGGGCGCTCAGCCGACGTTATTAACTATTTACGTACCGAATTACCGATTTATATCTGCTGCGATATTTACACTAACTCGGCAGGTTGAGTCAATGACTAAAATTTCATAAAAAAAAGCCCGGTCATAAGCCGGGCTTTTTTAGTATCGGAAGTCAACGTCACCACTATACTTCGCATCATCTGCGTAATCTCACTATCGTGTCTGCCTACGGCAGCTCGCTACTCCCCATAAGGTACCGATCGCACTCACGGGCGGCTCCGCGCCCCTCGTTGAAGGCCCATACGACAAGGCTCTGACCGCGACGACAGTCTCCGGCGGCAAAGATTCCCGGGATGCTGGTGCTGTACTTTTCAAACTCTGCCTTGATATTACTGCGCTGATCCCGTTCCAGACCGAAGGAGTCGATCAGAGGCTGCTCAGGACCGAGAAAGCCCATCGCAAGGAGCACCAGCTG
>VFJW01000052.1 GCA_009885845.1 Geobacter sp. | reverse complement strand
CCTGTACAAACAGCGCTGGCAGGTAGAGTTGTTTTTCAAATGGATCAAGCAGAACTTGCGTATCAAAAGTTTTTACGGCACGTCAGAGAATGCTGTGAAGACCCAGATATGGATTGCTGTAAGCGTCTACCTCATGGTTGCCATTATCAAGAAAAGATTGAAAATTGAGGCCAGCCTCTACACAATTCTACAGATTTTGAGCGTGTCAGTATTTGAAAGAACAGAACTAAACCAGCTACTTACATTTTACGATTACAAAAACAGCACAGCCGTTAAACCTAAACAGCTGAATTTATTCTGAAATTATTCCGGCCACTAGTGGGGAGACATATTTATTTTACAGCTTCTTGTTTCGCCTGAGCTCGGCGCACCACTATGTTAATTCCTCAAAGTGCTTATCAAATTGTTCGGTCTGAATTCGGAGATGCGTAATAGCCGCCGATAGTTCTCCCAGGATGTCTTCTTTCTGGTTCTTAGAGAGCCTAATTACCTTCAGTGCTTCTATATATTTGACTGTGTTAAGACATTCTTGCTCCAGTTCATCAAATAGAACTGTCATCATTTTGTGGCTCGCCATGGCAATCTCCTTTTTATCCAAGTCGCTTTAAGGCACGCTCCATGCTGATATTAAACGCATCAATTTCAACTTGCCAGTGTTTTATCAAGCCCGGTTCTGGATGTAATTGTTTTAGTTCTCTGGTAATTTTTCCTTCATGCTCAATAATACGTTCGCGTAGACTTGCAATCCGTCGTTTCAAAGCTCTATTGCCCATAATCACTCCTCAGGCCACAAAAGATAGGTTTCTAAGGCGGCCTAAATCTGCAATCCATATTTCTGACCCTGTACCACGCAGGGGACGTTGTTTATTTGTTCACTAACTCACTTTACAAGCTTTTACACCCTATTCTTCAAAACTTCCGCACCCACCCCGTGACCTTTTAAACTTTTCAATTCTTTCAACAAAACAGCGTTGAATTAAAGGGGACATCCATGATAAGTTTTGTCAAGGGGAAAGCGGAGATTTCCCACAACTCCACGGACTGCCACCGGTAGCCTTGCTTTACGCCTTCATGCTCTCCAATCCTTTTGATCTTTTCTGATGGTCCACATGGTTACGATCATGCGACCAGACATCCATGTGCCGCCTTCGAGGTTTTTACCCCGTTGCGGAAGATTGAGTTAGGGCCAACCCGCCGGCCTCGAAACAGACTAATAGCCGTGGCACATGCTGTATGCATGTCCTCGTAGTCCCCATTAAGGCAAGGCCCGACGGGAAGATCGTACTGCAAGAAGGTTATGTCCGTTTCGCTATGCTGCTTCCTTCAACAACTCGAAGCCGGTTTCACGTCGGTCCACAGCCAGCATGTATTCAACCAGCTTGCGAGCTACTGAAAGGGTGGCGCGGTTCCGGTTGCCGCAAGCCAACTCTTTTTCATGAAGTACCGCCAGCTGCTCATTCCAGTGAGGTGCCAGTTTGGCTGCTTCAATCAGTTTGTTTTGCAAGTGTTTGTTGCGCTTTTTTGAGATGGGTCCGCGCAGATCCTTGCCCGCTGATTCGTGCTGGCCACTGCAGAGTCCACAGTAGCTGATGGCTTGACGAGATGAACTGAAGCGCGATACCTCGCCTATCTCCAATACCCAGGTCAGCGCCATTATCTCGCCAACTCCGGGTATCCGTCGCAGTTCCCGTAGTTCTTCCGGCATCATGTGGCATTCCGGAAGCAGGTTGACCCTCAGCAGGTCGGCTATTTTTTCAGCATCTGCCCGGTCGTTCTTTTTCTTGGCCGCAGTGATCGCTTTGAGCATTGCAGGATGTGCGACCTTCAGTTCAACGGCATGAGGTCTCAAGAAGTCATATACCCAGCCGGTGAAGATCGTGGCCTCCATCGCCCCATGCCAAAGCCCTGGTAGTTCTGACATCCATTTGCTCAATGCCTTGCGTTCCGCTGCTACGGTTCCTTGACGAACAATCGTACCATCAATCTTCTTGATGCAGTAAGCGATTGTTTTCTTGTGTATGTCCAGGCCGATGTAGTAAATTACGTTCATGGAAGCCTCCTCGTGGTAGTTTGATTTCGGACGACAATGTCGGTCCGACCGCTTGCGCATACAAGCTATTCAACACCACCGGAGGCTTCCACCTCAACAACTATTACTTATTCATTCAAACAGGCTACTTTACCGTGTCGTTTTTAGGCCTTCGTTTCCAGCGTTTTGGGTTACGGCTAAAATGGAATATTGCGTAAATCAGTACTTCATCTTCCATAACGTCGAATATTATTGAATACGGGAACCTTTTAACTATAATCCTGCGCCTGCCTCGGTGAACGACTGGAAACATAAGAGGCGCTCTAACTATCCTTGCCATAGCTTCATCAATACAACGGATGAATTCATAGTCAAGTCCCACCGCCTGCTGACTATACCAGTTGGCTGCTTCCAAAAGCTCTTTTTCTGCTTCAGGAAGAAGCCGTACTCTCATCATTTCTTACCGTTCAAGTATTCTTCCTTCACATCGTTCCAGTACCGCCCTGCTTCCGGCTGATCCTGATACCTGGTGATACGGTGGTCGAGCTCTGTACGTTGTACATCAGAGAGTTCATAAGTAAAGTCATCGGCATCTATAAGATGGTCCCAGATGTCTTCAACTAGAAGAATTCGTTCTGTTACACTCAAATTATTTATCTCCGTTAGAAGTGAGTTTTGCATGAATTACCTCTCTTTCAAAAAACTTTTTACGCGCATCACCAAAGGACTTCTGAGAAGATAATTAAGGGATGGGCACCTTTTAATGCTCAGTGCTTACCGCTACACTAAAACCATGTGATTTCATCAAGGGTATAGTCAAGGGTATAGGGGTCAAGTCTACACGGCCTGTTGCCCAAACTGTTTTTCTCGCAAAGCTGAGATTGTTATCCGTGAAATATATTCGCATCAGTCTCAGATTTATTGATCACGCTCTTTGAAATATTAGCCTG
>VFJW01000028.1 GCA_009885845.1 Geobacter sp. | reverse complement strand
GGATCCTTCCAAGGTTGACCGTTCGGCCGCCTACATGGGACGCTATGTTGCCAAAAACCTTGTTGCCGCCGGGCTCTGCGACCGTTGCGAAGTACAGGTTGCCTACGCTATCGGCATGGCTCAGCCGGTCTCGATCATGGTCAATACCTTCGGCACCGGAAAATTGCCGGAAGAACGCTTTTCATCTCTGGTGCGCGAGACCTTTGACATGCGCCCAAGCGCCATCATCGAACAGCTTGACCTCCTCCGTCCGATCTATCTTAAAACGGCAGCCTATGGTCACTTCGGGCGCGAACTGCCCGAATTTACCTGGGAGAAGACAGACAAGGCCGCACTGCTGAAGCTGAAAGCTGGCCTGTAAATAATGCTAGAATAGGGCGGTGTGTACCGCCCTATTTTTTTACCCAAAATCCGGGAATCATTATGCCAGCCAGCCCGATTGAACATAACCCGCTTCTTTTCGGTCATGATGAACGAACCGGCATCATCGCAATTGAGCCGGTCGGGCACTTTATTCGACTCTTTTACCGGGTTGCCGGTCACGTGCATTTTCATGATGAGCCGTTTCAACCGTTCATCATGGTCAATGATCCCGGCGTACTGTCCGGTTGCCGTGTACCGTGTGCCGTACGGCAATTATCCGGAGACGATTTTTTCCGTTGTCAGCTGCTGTTTGATTCCTGGAGCGACTGCCTGACCGCCCGCGATTTCCTGGCGGCAAAGACCGGTAAAAATTATTCCGCTTCCGATGCCCCCTACCTGTTTCTTGCCGACCTTTCTCATCAATACATGCTGTCAAGTGGCACCACGCTCTTTAAAGGTCTCGAATTCTCCGAGCTGCGTTGTCTGGCACTTGATATCGAAACCGCGTGTACCGAGGGGTATGGTTTTTCAAATCCTGAACGCCGGGAAGATCGCATCATCTCGATCGCGCTGAAGGATTCTCACGGAGAGGAAATCGTCCTGCGGGGTGGCCAACTGAGCGAACCGGAGTTGCTGCGGGCTCTGAACGATGCAATTCACCGCTGCGACCCGGACGTTATCACCGGCCACAATATTTTTCGTTTCGACCTCGATTACATTGGCCGCCGGGCTCAGATGCACGATATCCGCCTGAACTGGGGCCGGAACGGTTCTACGCCGCATATTACTCCACATGCCCGCTGGAGCCTTGCAGAAAAAAACCTGGAGTATCCACGCTGGGATGTTTATGGGCGGCACATAATAGATACCTATTTTCTGACGCAGCTCTATGATGTCAGCGGTCGCAATCTTGAAAGTCACGGACTAAAATCAGTTGCCCGGCATTTCGGCATTGCCGCGAAAGATCGCACCTACCTTGATGGCGTCGATATTTCAGCCACATTTCAAAAAGATCCCGAACAACTCTATCGTTACAACATCGACGATGTCCGTGAAACGCTCTCCCTGTTCCAACTACTCGGTCATCCCTGGTTTCTGCAAAGCAGAATTTTCCCGTATTCCTTTCAAAACTGCGTGATTCGCGGCAACGCCACCCGCATAAACTCCCTCTTTCTGCGCGAATACCTGTATCGTGGTCACACCATCCCGGCCCGTACATCCTCTATTGCCCCTTTTGAGGGAGGTTATACGGAGTCCTCATATACCGGGGTTATCGGCCCGATAGTCCATTGCGACGTGGCATCACTTTACCCTTCATTAATGCTGACATACCGGCTGGCTCCGGTAAAAGACACTCTCGGGCTGTTTCTCCCGATGCTCGCAGATCTGCGCCGTTTCAGACTGACCTCCAAACAGTTGGCCCGGGATGCGGTGAATGATTTAGATCGAAACTATTTTGATGCGCTTCAGCAACTTTTCAAAGTGCTGATCAATTCATTTTATGGCTATCTGGGGGCCGCGCGACACAATTTTTCAGATCCGTCTGCTGCTGCCGAAGTGACGCGTCTGGGACGGGTTACGATCAAAAACATGATCGACCTTCTTGTCGCTGAAGGTGCCAGACCGGTGGAGGTTGATACTGACGGCATTTATTTCAAACCGCCCGGGTCTTGCGCTACTGAAGAGGCGGAGCGGGATCTGGTGTGCCGCATTTCTCAGAAGTTGCCGGAAGGAATCGAGGTCGAACTGGATGGGCGTTTTCGATCCATGTTCGCTTACAAAACTAAAAATTATGCTCTGCAGGAATATGGGGACAGGATCATTATCAAGGGAAGCGGGCTGCGTTCACGCGGTGTGGAGACGTATCTGCGGGAATTCATGCGTGATGTCATCGAGCTTTTGCTGACCGGCAAAGCCGGAATGGTGGAGCGTCTTTTCGACCGGTATGTTATCAGGCTTCGTGCGCGCGAGCTTGATGTTGTCTGGGTGGCTCGCAGCGAAACGCTCAATGATTCAACGGACAGGTATAGCGAGAAACTTCGCCTGGGAACGCGCAACCATTCGGCAGCTTTTGAGGTCGCCCTTGCGGCGGGGAAACCCTTCCGCGCCGGGGATCATGTCAGCTACTATGTCAGCGGTTCCGGCAGGGATGTAATGGCATATGAGCAGTGTCGTTCGACAGCTGCTTTTAATCCGGCTCATCCGGATATCAATGTGCCGTATTACATTGAAAAACTGCGTCATGTGCTCAAGCGTTTTGAGCCGTTTCTGCCGAAAGAACCAACTCTTTTCGACCTGTGATACTTGCAAGCCGGATTTCTTTGTGGTAAGAGGGTACGTGCGTCGTAGGGGCGCAATGCTTGCGCCCTTGCAGCGGTTGCCATTGTCGCCAGGGCGAATACGATTCGCCCCTACAAAAAGGAGACTGTATGAAAAAGGTTCTGTTGCTGTCAGCGTTTTTGTGTACTTTTGTCGTGATGGGGCCCGGTCTGGCAAATGCGGATCAACAGCCCGAGATGATTGCGGAGAAAATGGCGATCAAGTTTGTAAGAGGAATTACCAACACCGTCACCAGTATCGTGGAAATTCCAAAGCAGACGATCCTGACCGGACGCGACATGGGACCTGCAGGTTATGTCATCGGCCCGATAAAGGGAGTCGGGATGACGCTGTATCGCGGCGTAGTCGGGATAGTTGAAACTCTTTTTTGCATGGTTCCACAACCCGGTTATTATGACCCGTTGATCGATCCGGAATATGTCTGGCAGGGATGGGCGCCAAAAAGAGATACGGCAAAGGCTGTTGAAGAAGAAAAATAATAATGATTGTAGGGGCGATCCCGCTGGGTCGCCCTATTGTGAGAGGCAACAAACTGAAATTGGTATAGGCTCAAAGGCGGGCGAGTCACCGACTCGCCCCTACGAGAAACAGGAATAAATTTCAGCTCAGCCTCTGACGCAGATATGCTTCAAATTCAGCACTGAATTCTTTCCTCTTAAGCGCCATATCAACAGTCGCTTTCAGAAAACCGATCTTGTCACCGCAATCATGGCGTAATCCCTCAAACAGACAGCCGTACACCTTTTCTTCTTTCGACTGTTTCAAAATAGCATCCGTCAACTGGATTTCTCCACCTTTTCCCGGTTGCTGATCCTGGAGGATTTCAAAAATTCGCGGGGTCAGTACGTAGCGACCGATGATGGCCATATCAGAGGGAGCCTCTTCACGAGCCGGTTTTTCAACCATGTCAGTAACTAGAAACGTACGCTCCCCTATATGATCCGCCGCCACACATCCGTACGAAGAGATATTTTCCATGGGCACTTTTTCCAGCGCCAGCACCGGGCCGCCATGCTGATTGAATACTTCCAGCAGCTGCCCGAGGCAGGGGCGTTCGCTGTCAACAATGTCATCGCCGAGTAGCACCGCAAAGGGCTCGTTTCCGACGAAATCCCTTGCGCAGAGAATGGCGTGGCCGAGCCCCATCGCCTGTCGCTGTCGCACATAGAAAATATTTACCATCTCGGCTATTTCACGCACCCGTGAAAGTTCACGATCCTTCCCTTTGTCGTAGAGGTGCGCCTCAAGTTCCACCGAAATATCAAAATGATCCTCGATATTGTGCTTTCCGCGACCGGTCACAAAAAGAATCTGCTCAATGCCAGAGGCGACCGCCTCTTCAACGACGTACTGCACCAGTGGTTTGTCAATCAGCGGCAGCATCTCTTTGGGAGATGATTTGGTCGCAGGAAGAAAGCGGGTGCCGAGACCGGCAACCGGGAACACAGCTTTTTTGACCTTCATAGGTGAGGCTCCAATAGACTGTTTGATTAGGGATGCTATTCCCCGGAGCAGGCACATCCGCTACACGCAGCCGGTTTCGGTGCTTCGGTCTTCGGGCAGTATCCGCTATTAAACCAGCCATCACCTTTCAGGCTGAAAGCGGTGGACGAGATCATTTTTTCAACGGTTGCTCCGCATTGCGGGCATTTGCTTGCAGGTGGATCGGAAAATTTCTGGCGCAGTTCAAACTGGTTATTGCAACAGGTGCATCGGTATTCGTACATCGGCATGACGCGTAAACTCCTTCTTCGTGTGTATATGAACTACGCCTACACTATAATAACCCGGCACATGATTTGTCAATGCCGGTGCTTTGCGTCTGGTTTTTGGCCCCCGCTATATATGACAGAACTGCTGAATCTGCCGGGGTACGTGTGACAGATTTCGCGTGCGAATCATGCACGCATGTCATATATCCATGTATTATCAGGATGTTATAAACTCTTGCCTTATGTGCCTTATCCGGCCTGTTTATTGCTGTAATGACTTTTTACTATTTACCCGATTTAGCATATAGAAAGTTGGCAACAGGCAACTTTAATGATGTTTTATCTTGGCCTGATTTATGCTTGATATACCTATGCACTCAAATCAAGTACGTTAATTAACCAGAACTAGATTTAAGGCAAATGTTTTATAAATTTAACAAGTATTGTAATAACATATGTTTACAATAATTATAATGCTCTGTTCTATTTGTTAATCAAATAATTTGCCATTACATAACAGCTATTTCGCCGAAAGCAGTCAGTCGCCCGGTTGTTTAGCCTGTTCACACAATTTACGGAGTTGCCCGTTACATTATATTTCAGTTCCGCTTGACATGTGCCGATTGTGGGGTATGACCAACATGTTGCAATCAACTTCAACACCTTACCAGAAAGGAGATCTTGCCACCCAACTACATGCCCGACCCGCTGCACAAGGCATCTTAGCATCACAGGCTCAAAAGAACGTATCTTCCGGAAAGGAGGGAATATTTTGAAACATATCAACATGAAAAAACGCTTTCTGATCCCTGGAGTTGGGGCGGCTGTGCTCTCTTCAGCTCTGCTCTTGTCTACGCCGGTCATTGCGTCGGACGTTTCATTCTCAGGTGAGTCCAATACGGTCTTCCGCATGCGGACAACCACCGACACGAAGGTTCTGGTTCCCGTCTACGAATATCTCCGTCTCAACATGACCGACAATCGCAGTGACGGCTCGGGGGTGTCATTTTACCTCAGCGCCTGGGGACGCGGCGATCTGGCAGACAAGTCAACCTCCAGCAGCACAAATGGTGATCTTCAGTATGCCTATCTCACCTATCATGCGCCGAAAAACAATGCCGCTTTTACCATCGGTCGCCAATTCATCAGTGAAGGTGTTGCTACCGAGCGGATTGACGGTATTTTTGTACGCTCAGACTTTGAGTATGGTATCGGAGCATCGGTCTTCCTGGGCAATTCCGTCATCACGGAACCAAACTCTGATCCAAAATATCGGGGTGGAGCTTTTATCTACGGCGGCCGAGTTTCCCAGACAGATAAAAAACTGTACACCATCGGTCTGAGCGCTCTCAAGAATAATACCGAAGACGGTTCGCGTTATCGGGAAGAGCAAGGGCTGGATCTCTGGATGCGTCCGCTTGAACAGGTTGATGTCACCGGGCGCTCAACCTATAACTCTATCACCAGCGGTTGGATGGAACACAGCTATGCCGTATCCTATGCACCGCTTTCGATCCTCAAGCTCGGCGCAGACTTTTCACACATCAACTTCAAAGATTATCTGTTCAACCTTACTACCCCGGCGTTAAGCATCAACAGTCCAGTCTGGAACATCAATAATGATCAGACCGCCTTCGGTGCCAGCGCATCCTACACCGGCATGAAGAGTCTGACCCTTGCGGCGGACGGCAAATACTACCGTTATGACCAGTCAGGTGATGCTTCGTATTTTGGCGGAAAGGGCAGCTATTCATTTCCGGATGCGTTAGTTGTGGGCGGCGGGCTCCATCGCATGCAAGGTGATGTCGACAAGCTGCGCTACACAGAATACCGTGTGTTTGCATCTAAAAAAATAGATCAGGCCGATCTGACGATTGATGCGATCAACGTAAACTATGACAAAGAAATAAACAGTATCAAAAACAGCTATGTAATTACCGGAGCAGTCGGTTACGAGTTCAATCGGAAGTTAAAAGTCAGGGGCGATCTTCAATACTCAAAAAATCCTGATTTTAACCGCGAGGTTCGCGTCTTTCTCATGGCGACCTACACGTTTGACACAAAGTTTGTAGCTGAAGGGAGGCCAAAGAGTGAAAAATAAATTGAGT
>VFJW01000161.1 GCA_009885845.1 Geobacter sp. | reverse complement strand
GGGCTGATGGCGTCACCTGATTTACAACCAGACGAATGGCACGGAGAGCATCCTGAACAGTCGGCTGACCACCGGCATTGAGTGTCCCGTCCGGGAAACTGTAGGTCAGGCTCTTTGATGTACTGTTGCCGGCTGCATCAGTCGCTACAACCAGAAGATTACCCGGGGTATATGTTACACCAGCAAGATTAGCTGTCCATGCGCCGTTTGTAACAGACACCGTACCGACTGGTGACGTGCCGTCTTTAACTACCACAGACGAACCGGCCTCAACAGTTCCACTCAGTTTTTCCGGCATGACACCGGTTACCGTATTAAGCGAAAATGTCGGCGGAGTGATATCATATATAACGTTACGTACAACGGTCGAACTATTACCAGCGGCATCTTTTGCCGTAATAGTTACCGGATAATTACCTTCGGCAGCAAAGTCAACGTTGAATGAGTAAATGCCGCCGCTAACGGGCACCGCTGCTGCTGAACCGTTAACTGAATATTCAAGTGAAAGTGAGGTTGTGTCAGACACGGTGCCGGATATCAGGACATTAGGTACATTAATGGCAACGTCCTGAGTCGGCGATGTAACAGCCAGCGCCGGCTTGATGGTGTCAAGCGTTATGGTGCGTTTTACCGAAGAGCTGTTACCAACAGCATCGGTTGCAATTATTTCAATTGTATTGGTTCCGGCGGTGAGCTCAACAGAGGTACTCCACGTATTGTCCTGTATTGTAACAGGCACTCCGGAAACCGCAACGGTTAAAGACCCGGCAACCGTACCACTTATTTCGGCTGTTGCCGATGCGGTAATTGAGTTATCAACCGGAGTTGATACGGCCAGACCGGATCCGGCATAATAATTAAGTGTCCGGTTATTGACGGTTGTATTACCGGCTGCATCCATTGCAACTACTGAAATGTTATTCGGGCCATTCAGGAGCGTAACCGGAACACTGAACGCGTTGCCATTCAACACGGCAGCAGTACCGTTAACCGTAAGAGAAGTACTGCTGGTATCAACAACGGTTCCCGAAATATTCTGAATCGGGTCACCGGCATTGCTTCCGTTAGGAAGGGCGGACACAGAAAGGGCAGGAGCAACCGTATCCAACGTGATTGCTACTGTTAGATTTGCTACTGCACTTTGCGGTTTTTGCGCAGAAACTTTCAGATTGTTGGATCCTTCACCCAGAGCAGCATCAAAACTCCACGCACTTCCGGTAACTGTGGCATTCCCGACGACTGCGGTCGTCAGGTTGGTAACAACAACCACAGAACCGGCATCAACAGCACCTGAAATGGTAATTACGGGTGATTTGATAATGGATGAAATCGCTGCGACTGTAAGTACCGGGGCGGGGAGCAGATAGGCTACCGAAACGCTCTGCGGTGCCGCGATGTTACCGGCGACATCTTTTGCCGTGACGTTAAAGTTGTTGACGCCAGCGGCAAGAGCGGTAATGCCCGCACTCCAGGAAGAACCGGTATACGTAACAGAGCCGACGACTGCCGAACCGGTAGAAATCTGTACTGTTGATCCGGCTTCCACTGTGCCGCTGATTGTCAAAGCATTTACTGTTACTTCTTCAGGCAGCTGATTAACGGTGAAGACGGGTGCCGTCACATCAACGTAGACAGGATTCTTGCCGCCGTCGATGCCATAGATAGTCACATACCCGAAGCCGTTTACAACCAGCAGACGTCGGTTTGTAGCATCAAATATGGCATCAGACGGAACCAATAACGTTCCGGATGTGCCGATGTAATTAGTTGCGGCACCTGCCACGTTGATTGCGGTTAAGGTTGCCGGGTCGATCACCTGAACATTTCCCTGGTATGCGTCAAGCACATATATTCTTGCAAGCAGAGGTGTCTGGCCGGGGCTGTATTCAAATGCGACCGCCACCGGAGCAGAAAACTGCAACGCCGATACTGTTGCAGTATTGGAGGGGATCGGATTTCCAATGCTCCTGACGAACGTGTAGTTGCCGTTTACGTCAAAAAACTGAATTTTGTTGTTGTAGGTATCGGCCACAGCCAACTGACCTGATATTTTTTCAAAGGTGACTCCTGTCGGAGTCGAGAGAACACCATTTCCAAACGCAGTGACATACTGGCCTGATGCCGTGTAAACCTCAATCTGCTTGGCACTACTGTCGGCAACATACAGATATCCGCTCCCGCTGTTTACCGCTATACCGGATGCAGACCGAAGATTTCCGCCAGTCAGACGCCCCACTTCCTCACCGGTTGCAGCATTATAACGGGCAACAAAATTCGATTGCGCGACAAGCAGCGACCCATCCTGGGCAAAGGCCAAGGCGTTCGGAACAGCGGCTGTACGAATCTTCATCAGCGGCTTTCCATATGCATCAAAAACAACAACTCCGCCAGCTCTTCCATCGGCAACATACATGTTGCCACTTGCGTCAAGAGCAATTTTTACCGGCGCTCTAAGCCCCTGAGACAAGGGGCTCAGCACGGTGACTGTCGGTGATGTAGCGGAATATGAGGCCACTGGCTGTGAAATGACCACTGCGATCAGCAGCACGGCACCCAACACTAACAATTTTCTTGTTCGCACTAACATCTCTATGCCTCCGTTATTGTGGAGTTTTAGGTATTATTTCAGTAGTTATATGCACACTGAACACAAATTACACCTAACATATGAGCAAAAAAAGTGCCAAGAATGAATCTATAGCTCCTTATTTCAAATAACCAAATTTCTTCATCCGATAGCGGAAAGCATCAATCCCCAAACTCAATTTCTTCGCAGCCTTTGACTGGTTCCATTCGGTAATTTCGAGAGCCTGCCTGATGAGCTCTTTTTCAACTTCCTCGATATCAATACCTTCTGGCGGAAGACGAAAAGATGATACGGGAGCACAGGTCTGTGGCGATGCCTTGGCAATTATTTCCAGCGGCAGATGTTCCAGGAGAAGCGTCTCGTCATTGCCGAGAATAATGGCCCGTTCGATGACATTTTTCAGCTCACGAACATTTCCGGGCCAGCTGTAGTCGGTCATCATCCGCTCAGCCATGCCGGCGATCCCATGAACCTTCTTATTGAAGTCCCTGTTGAAGATGCTGATAAAATGAGTTGCAAGCGGGATAATATCTTCTTTGCGCTCACGGAGTGACGGTAGAAAAATCGGGATTACCTGCAAGCGGTAATAGAGGTCATTACGGAATGATTTTTCTTCAATCGATTTTTGCAGATCTTTGTTCGTTGCCGATATTATTCTGACATCCACCGTGAAAACACGGCCTCCGCCGATGCGGCGGAAGGTTCGATCTTCGAGGAAGCGCAGCAATTTGGCCTGCATCCCCATCTCCATATCACCGATTTCATCAAGAAAAACCGTCCCGCCATCAGCTAATTCAAACAAACCTTTTTTGCTTGCCTTGGCGTCGGTGAAGGCCCCCTTTTCATGGCCAAACAGCTCGCTTTCCAGCAAGGTGGCGGGAACAGCGGCACAGTTAATCGCAATGAACGGTTTTTCAGCACGGTTTGAGCTGTAATGTATCCATTTTGCCACCAGTTCCTTACCGGTACCGGATTCACCCTGCACAAGAACCGTTGACGCCTCACTGCGCGCGACTTTATCAAGCACCTCCATCAGGTATTTGATCTGACGGCTCTCACCAATAATATTGGGTGGACCGTTCTTTTTTGATTCTGAGCGCAGCCGGACGACTTCCTGCTTGAGATCTGAGCTGTCCAGTGCTTTTCTGACGACAATCGATAGCTCATCAAGATTGAACGGCTTGCTGACATAGTCATACGCACCGATCCGCATGGCGTTAACCGCATTTTCGAGACCGCTGTTAGCGGTAACCATGATGACGATAATATCATCGTCATGATCTTTAATTTTCTCAAGGACATCTATACCGCTGATGCCAGGCAATTGAATATCAAGCAGAACCAGATCAGGCTGTTCCTCACGAACAAGGCGTAACGCATCTTCTCCGCTTCCCGCCGTGACAACTTCATAGCCCTGCTTTTTCAGATTCTGTTCAAGTGACCAGCGGATGAGATGTTCGTCGTCTACTACTAATATTTTACTTCGTTTCATACTGTTACCTCACTCACTTTTGTTGGTTCAATGAAGCATGCAGGCAGTTCTACCGTAAAGGTCGTGCCTGACGTATCACTGCTGGATACCCGGATGTCACCCTTGTGAAGTTTTACAAGCTTACTGCAGATCGGCAGTCCCAAACCGGTTCCTTGTGCTTTTGTTGTGTAAAAGGGGGTGAATATTTTTTCAAGTATCTGGGAAGGAATGCCTGATCCGGTATCGGAAATATCTACCCGTACATACTCAACATTGTTACGGACAATGCATGACGATGCAATGCCCAGAACACCGCCTGATGTCATCGCCTGATACGCATTCAGGATGATATTCAGAAAAACCTGCTGAATCTGCTTGTCGTCGGCATATACCGGCGGAAGATCGGGCTGCAGATCAATTCGCCGTTCAATATTTCCTCCGCCGCGATGCTGTGTAGCAAACTTGAGTGTCGTAAGCAGAATCGAATTAATATCAACACATCTCAGCTCCGGCAACGACGGTTTCCCAAAGAAAAGAAGGTCATTGACGGTTTTGTCCAGCCGCTTTACCTGATCGACAACTTCACCAAGAATCGCTCCGCGCGGGTCATCCGGCGTCATTTCATCTTTAATAATCGTCACCGCGGCCGATATGCCGGCCAGGGGATTTTTGATTTCGTGGGCGATGCCTGCCGCCATTTCACCGATTGAAGCCAGGCGGTCTGCACGTTCAAGCTGTTGAAAGTGCAGCTGCTCCAACTCATTTTTCGCGACATAAAGTCTATCAACCATAGAATTAAAACTAACTATCAGGCGACCAATCTCATCTTTACCTTTGTAGGCAATACGGACGGCAAAGTCTCCCTGTTCAACTTTCAGCATCGTATCCACCATGTTATCAAGCGGTTTTTTGACAAACCGCACGAGCAGAAATGAGATCGTAATAGCCAAAAAAGCAGTTATCGCTATGGATGAAATGACAAAGATCCGGGAGGCATCAAGCATCTGCATTTTTGTGCTGTTAAGCGAGTAGTTGATATTAAGAATCCCGATAACCCGCGCTTTGCTGCCATGGCAGGCATGACAGGCCGCCTCGTTATAGATCGGCTTAACCATCGCCAGAACTTCACCATGCGGTGGAACGGCAAAGATACTGAAGTTCTTTGGACTCTGATAGATATTGTAATCATTAACGCTGACAGACCTGCCGACTTCACTCGGAATCGATGAGCGCAGAATAATTCCGTGAGGATGAAATATTCGTACTCCTACCAGTTGATTATGCTGACCGACCATCGACAGAATTGAGCCGACATCCTGAACATTGCCGAGATGCATGGTGTTATAAATACTGCTTTCCACGGTATGCAGCAGCAGTTCAGTACTTTCGCGGGCCGTATCAATCAGCATGGTATGCTGATGACGGACATTGAACGAGGTATAGATAAATATCCCCGCGACAAGGAGCGAAATGGTAGTTGCAATAACGCGTGTCGTGAGACTATGGAACATAATGAGTATCCATCGTTACAGCTGTAACACCTGTGTGCGAGAGGTTATTTTTCACTGGGGCCGAAAAAAGAAAGAATCGCTTCATCAAGGTTTATCACTTTGCTGTCAGAATCAGGCGGTGTATTATTATTTGCCTGAGGAGCAGTATCTTTTTTTTCGGACTGCAGCGGCAAATCAAACAGCAGGGAAACACCACCTTTTGACGCAGGGGCAGGGGAAGAAGCAGACCTGAATATTTCTGCCATCGGATCTGCTTCCGGAGCCAGCAGAGGAATTTCATAATTTTCAATCAACTGGGCTTTAAACGAAAATGCTTTTTCGTCAAAATCACCCGCTTTAAGGCGGCGCATCATCTCTTTATGCTGCTCTTTCATCAACTCTTCCACAACAACTTCCAGATTTTCCATCTTCAGGATGTCAGAATAACTGGTTTTTTTGGAGCTGATTATAACCCCGCCTCGATATAGCAGGGTTATAATGTGCGGGTTGGCGACGCCACTATCCTCAGTCTGGACGTGAAACACTTCACCTTTGTATTTCAGATTGTGATTGTACCCCAGAACCATTACAATATCCTTTATCAGAATTACGTCTTTTAACGTTATCACACCACGGCAGAAAAGAGCAAATTCATTACTACCTTACAGCGGGATGAGACTGCTCCAGCGAATAGTCGGGCACAAGCGGATCTGAAAGATCCAGATGTCGCAGGATTGCACCGGAATCACCAGCAATGTTTATTTTAACTTTTTGTATCCGGGGGAAATTTACTGCGGCGGTATTAACCACAGAATAAACCGCCAGTATTTCAGCTGAACTGCCGGACAGCATCGAATCTGAAAACAATCGATTCAACCCGATTGTTGCCTGACTTCCTTCAATATGGATCGAATCGACAACGGTTCCCATCGGCACGGCTTCATCCAATTCACCAACAGGGCCGTTCAACAACTCATCAAGAACACTTTTCAGACATTCACTGTCGTCATCACAGGCATCTATTTCACGCGCCTCACGTGTCAGCCGTGCTTCCTCATCGACAAAGAAAAGTATCACGGAGCGTGCACCTTCGGTACTTGGTGCGGAAGGAACAAAAGAAATTTCGTGGCTCGACCGGTATTTTTGCCAGAACATACCGGTAAAAAACAGTATGATAACAAGAAACGGTATCAAAATGTTTACCGACATTTTTTTACGGGGACGATGATTCATCAGGTTATTGTCTCTTCATCATCAAGGCTTACCTGAAATACATCTCCAAGTCTGCCGCCCAGAAAACGGTTACCAACCCTGACAAAACCAGCCGGTATATCGCTGACATAATAATTGTGGTTGCCTTTTTCAGCAGATGGGCGGAGTAATCCTTTGGCCGCCAATATGGCAGATACCGTCCTGGCCGTCTCTTCGGCTGAATCAACCAGCATCACATCCGGCCCCATTACATCAGCTATCATCGGTTTAAGCAGCGGATAATGTGTACAGCCGAGCACCAGCGTATCTACTCCGGCTTCTTTCAACTCCTGGAGATACATATGTGCAGTCAAACGGGCAACCTGATTGTCGATCCACCCCTCCTCTGCCAACGGGACAAACAGCGGACAGGCGCGGGTCAGCACCTCGGCATCCGGTTTCAGGCGCTTGATTGCACGGGAATAGGCACTGCTGCGGATAGTTCCGGCTGTGCCGATAACACCGATCCGACCGGAGCGGGTTACCTCGACTGCCCGGCGTGCTCCCGGTTCAATGACACCAACCACCGGTACCGGCAACTGACGTTTAAGAGTTGGCAACGCGACTGCCGAAGCGGTATTACAAGCCACTACCAGCAGTTTAATATCCCGCTTGATCAGAAATGAGGCGATCTCACCGGCATAGCGTATAACCGTTTCGGGGGACTTGGTGCCGTACGGGACTCGGGCAGTGTCACCAAAATAGAGTGTATCCTCTTGAGGAAGTGTCTGCATAATCTCACGCAGCACCGTTAAACCTCCCACCCCGGAATCAAAAATGCCGATTGATTTCCACGTCACTTAGACGTCACCTCGTCTGTCTTAAATATTGTAACAGCTTTGTATCATATACTTTTTGTTATCAATCAGGCAAGCCATTTACTGTATTTTATTTCCTGACGACATATCACTCCATGTTAATGGATGGATTGCTGATAGTTGTATATTTTTTATGTTCAAGCGCACGGTAATACGGTAGAGTTGCCCGGCAATAATTTCGTTTCCATCTGGAAAACGGTATCTTCATCAGCGGAGGTGTGTATGTATTCTATGAACAATGTCGGCAGAGACACAATCGCCATGGTCCTGGCCGGCGGAAAAGGCGAGCGCCTCAGTCCGCTGACCCTGCGTCGCGCCAAGCCCGGTGTCGCCTTTGGCGGTAAATACAAAATCATAGATTTTGTATTAAGCAACCTGTTTAATTCCGGCATAAAAAAGGTCTATATCCTGACTCAGTACCGGGCCTATTCTTTGAATAAGCATATCCGCGAATCGTGGGGCAAGTGGACCGGCCTCGGCGAATTCTATGTGGCAATTTCTCCTGAAACAAGCAGTGAGAGCGAAGAGTGGTTCAAGGGAACCGCCGACGCTATTCTCCAGTACCTGCGTTTTGTAGAATCTTCGGACGCCGACTACGTTGCGATCTTTGGCGGAGACCATATTTATAAAATGGACATCACTCAGATGATTCAGGCTCATCGTATGAACCGCGCCGATATAACTATTGCTGCTCTTGAAGTACCGGCAGAAGAAGCCAGCCGCTTTGGCGTATTTTCTGTAGATGATGATGCCCGGGTAATTGCCTTTAACGAAAAGCCGGATGTTCCGGAGACAATCCCCGGTCGGAAGACCTGTTTTGCCTCAATGGGGAATTATATTTTTTCTACGAAAAAACTGATTGATGTTCTGCTGGAAGGCAAAAAACAGCATGAGGATCTTGATTTCGGCAAGCATGTCATTCCGATGATGCTGGAGAGTGGTGACCGGGTATTCGCCTATAATTTCAACGATAACCAGATCCCGGGCATGAAGGCTGAAGAGCGCGGTTACTGGAAAGATGTCGGAACACTTGATTCATATTATGAAGCAAATATGGATCTCATAAATGTGTCGCCACAACTGAATCTGTACAACTACAAATGGCCGATTCTGACCAATCAGGGCAATCTGCCGCCAGCCAAAACCGTCTTCGATGACGGCGACCGGCGGGGCGTCAATATCGATTCATACGTGTGTGCCGGTTGCATCACCAGCGGCAGCACCGTACGACGCTCCATTCTCGGCCCGCTCTGCAAGATTAACAGCTACAGCCTCGTTGAGGATTCCATTCTTTTTGAGGATGTGACGGTAGGGCGACATGTCAAAATCAGGCGGGCCATAATAGATAAGGGGGTCGTGATCACAGACGGTTCGACAATCGGTTACGACACTGAAGCTGACCTGAAAAACGGCTATACAATCACCGAATCAGGCATTGTTGTCGTACCGCGTAAAGATAAATAATCCTATAAAAAGCATTTGAAACACAGAGGACACAGAGAACACGGAGTAAAATCTAAGGGCTATAAACCTAAAAATGCTTATATTGATTCACCAAAAAGGAGAATATTGTTTTTTCTTTAAGTCTTTTATTTCTCTGTGTTCTCTGTGCCTCTGTGTTATTGAACTGCCGTTTTTAGGACAATTTGCTAGGGGCGCAAGCATTACGCCCCTACTTAAATATCCTCCCCAGACATTCCAGCAGCCGTTTATTCTCTTCAGCCGTCCGTACTGCGATGCGAAAAAAACGGTCTGACAACCCCATAAAACTGACACAATCACGTATCAGAATCCGGAAGGGGAGCAGGCGCTCTTTAAGTTCACGGGCAGTCATGCCCTCCTTTATTTCAACCAGCAGGTAGTTTGCACTCGATGGATACAACTTGAGCTGCTTAAACTGTACCAAACGTTCGACGAGAGCCCGCCGTTCCTGCAGGATATATTCCAGACTTTCCTTGTTGTGCCGGACATCCTTAAGAGCTGCTGCGCCGGCTGCCAATGCCAGAGAATTTACACTCCAGGGGCCTCCCATTGCGTCCAGTCGTTCAGCAATAGTTGCATTACTGATTGCATAACCAAGACGCAACCCGGGAATGCCGAAAAACTTCGTCATGGAACGGAGTACAATTGCATTGTCACTATGCACGATCATACGTTTGGCTGAGGCTTCTTCGCAAAAATCCATAAAGGCTTCATCCAGTACCAGAAACGTACCTGAGGACAGGCAGAGGCTATAAATCTTTTCGATGACACGCTGGGGATACAGCATCCCGTTGGGGTTACCCGGATTACAAAGAAAAAGCGCATCTATACCGGCATCAAGAGTTCGCTTCAATGTTTCCGTATCGATGGAAAAATTACTCTCCGGCGTCAGGACAAAATGCCGGGCCTCCCAATGATGCTGATTAAGCGCTCGAACATATTCGCTGAACGACGGGGAGATAATCAGCGCTTTGCTGCCGGCCAGCATTGCCGGGATGTTATAAATTAATTCTGTCGAACCGTTTGCAATCGTGAAGTGTGCTGGAGGAAGCGAATGAAATTGAGCCAGTGCCAGCTTCAGATCCTTGTGACTGGTATCAGGGTAATGGATCAGGTCGTCGAGGGAACAGATCAAGGCTTTACGAACCATTGACGACATACCGAGCGGATTTATGCTGGCGGAAAAATCCAGTATCTGATCGGGTGGAACACCAAGTGTTCTTGCAACGGTGAATATATTGCCGCCATGATCATATGAATGGGACACGGAATCCTCTCAGGCAGAAGGCTGCAAGCATGCATACGACCGCCATCAGCAGGGTTGAAATATACATAAGTTTAATCATACCGCGATATGCACGTTCGTCAAGCGGCAGAAGCTGATCGCCAAGATACTCTTTCCATGACTGGACCCCGTGGTAGTATGCAGAGCCACCCAGCCTCACTCCTAAAGCACCGGCGGCCGCGGCTTCCGGGTGCCCACTGTTGGGAGAGGGGTGTTTCAGGCGATCCCGAAGCGTTATTCGTGCGGCAGCACATGCCGAATAACCAGCCAGCGGAGCAGCAAATACAATCAGCAGCGCGGAGAGACGGGCCGGAACATAGTTCAGCAGGTCATCCATCCGGGCTGATGCCCACCCCATGTCAAGATAGCGACGGTTCCGGTAGCCAACCATTGAATCCAGTGTACTGACCGCCTTGAAGGCTATTGCGGCAACCGGTCCACCGATTGTCAGCCAGAACAGTGGTGCGATGATGCCATCAGAGGTGTTTTCGGCAACCGTCTCAATCAGAGCGCGCCAAATTTCAGACTCATCAAGCTGTGCAGTATCTCTTCCGACAATGTACGAGAGATACTGCCGGGCCTGTGGGAGATTACCTGAAAGCAGCGCAGAGGCGACACGGGCAGACTCATTATGAAGTGAACGGGCGGCAAGACAGGTGGAAGAGATTATAACCGTTACAAGCATTCCGAGGAGCGGGAGAAACAGAGTGAGCGTCTGCAGCAGAATCCAGGTGATACCTGCAGAGATGGCAACTACCAGCAGCAGCAGCAGCACTCCCGCCAGACGCTCATTCAACCAGTGATCGCGTAAACAACCATCGAGAACGTGGATCATGCGCCCGATGGCGACCACCGGATGCGGCAGCCAGCGGGGATCTCCGATAATCAGGTCAAGCATCAGTGCCAGAAAGATAATCAGTGGATCAGGGTGTATCACTGCCCAGCCCACAAATCCCTAACATGCGCGGCATATCGAGGTGTTTTTCAAACTGCTCTGCCAGCTGATCAAAGGGGTCATGTTGTTTTTTATTCATTCCACGCCGGAGCGGCATCCCCTTTTCAAGACGAATTCTGTTCAGGTAAATTTCCCGGAAGCGGTTGTTTTCGAAGAGGCCGTGCAAATAGGTGCCGAAGATCCTTCCATCGCGTGAAACCGCACCATCTTCAACTGAAACCGAAGTATCCCCGCGACGGAAGATGCGCGAAAACGGCTGTGTCCCTTTATCAAGCGTTGTTACTCCCATATGAATTTCATAGCCGGTCATTACTCCGTTACATTCCGGAGCGATAAGTAATCCGGCTTCATCGAGATACGTTAATGCCTGATGAGTCTCTTTTTCAAGGAGAATTACCGTCGTCGACGGTAGCAGGTCAAGCCCCTGTGCTTCCTTGATAGCCGATTCAACGCTATTTGGGTCAAGTACCGCCGTCCCCAGCATTTGAAAACCACCGCATATACCGGCAATATGCCCCTTAAACTCCCGTATTGCATCGTACAAACCGCGCTCCATCAGAAAATAAAGGTCGGCAATGGTTGACTTGCTGCCGGGGATGACCAGAATATCGAGACCTTGTAACTGATCCGGCATTTCGACATAACTGAGATGGACATCCGGTTCACTCTGTAGAGGATCAAAATCGGTAAAGTTGGATATCCTGGGTAGTTTGAGGACACCAATGTTTATTTTTTTATGGCCGGCCATAATGCTTACAACTTTGGAGCGCTGGCCGAGAACGACACTGTCTTCAGCGGGCAGGCAGATATCAGCAAACCAGGGGATGATTCCCAACACCGGTATGCCGGTGCGCTGTTCTATAAAATCAATCCCCGGCTTCAGAATATCAACATCACCACGGAACTTATTAATAATTATCCCCTTAATGCAGGAGCGCTCTGACGGTTCCAGTAGTTCTATTGTGCCAATGATCTGAGCAAAGACCCCACCCCGGTCGATATCAGCAACAAGAATAACGGGGCATCGAGCCATCGCTGCGATCTTGAGATTGGCTATGTCGTTATGTTTCAAATTAATTTCCGAGATGCTCCCCGCCCCTTCTATGACAACGAATTCATACGCCTGGCGCAGGCGGTTGTAACTCTCCACTATTTTTTCAAAAGCTGTCGGTTTGTAGGCATCATATTCTGAAATTGACATATTGCCGACAGGCCGTCCCTGCACAACGATTTGACTGCCGGTATCAGAATTTGGCTTGAGCAAAACGGGATTCATATCGGTATGAGGATTAATGTCGCAGGCCTGGGCCTGTACCGCCTGAGCCCGGCCAATCTCCCCTCCCTCGGGAGTAACATACGAATTAAGAGACATATTCTGGGATTTAAACGGGGCAACCGTCAGCCCGCGCTTCACCAGACAGCGACAGAATCCTGACGTAATAACCGATTTCCCGACATCGGAGGCGGTACCGCAGAACATCACTGCTCCGGAATGTAAAAGCGGTCCCTGCACAGTGGCGGCTGATGGTGTAATTTCAACCTGCCGACCATATTTTGCTGCGTAACCGCGTGGCGTAACTATACGACCGGCAGCATCGATAAAAGTGCTGGCGTTGCCGATCAAAACGATACTTGTCATGTCGATCTCATGATCGAGCAGCTGTCCGAGAGTTGTTACGATAACCGTTTGCCCGTCACGATAGGCATTGCGCACGATCCCGGCCGGAGTTTCAGGTGACCGCTGCGTCAGAATAATGTCCCGTGCCTCCTGAATGTGCGTCCTGCGACTTTTACTGCGGGGATTGTAAATTGCGATAACAAAATCCGCCGCGGCAGCCGCATGTAATCTGGTTTTAATCAGAGCCCACGGAGTCAGCAGATCAGAGAGTGAAATAACAGCAAAATCGTGCATCAGGGGGGCGCCAAGTAGAGCTGCTGCTGCCTGAACAGCGGAAATACCGGGAATTATCCGGACGTCGAGTCGGGACACATCCGGATCCTGAATAGCATCCATTTCAAGCAGTTCAAAAACCAGGCCGGCCATTCCATAAATACCGGAATCACCACCTGAAACCAGTGCAACCGATTTTCCGGCACGTGTCAGCGTAATCGCCTCACGGCAGCGCTGCACCTCCTGCATCATACCGGTTGACACAACCTGCTTGCCGGCCAGCAGCGGCCGCACCAGATCGACATACATATCATATCCGATAATGATATCAGAGCTTGCTATAGCGTTTCTGGCAGCTTCCGTCATCTGACAGGAGTCACCGGGACCGGTACCGATGATGTACAGTGAAGCCATGAAAACCTCGCAGCGGGAATGTAATTCAGGGTAGTTACGGGAGTTGATTTTACACACTACTTCACGGAGAAGCAAGCGGGATCAGGGGGGGGCAGGGGATCCGCATTGCTAAAAACATCAGGGGCATTTTTGCGGGGTCAGCGATCTGCATACACAACTAATCCTGATCCTGAGACTTCGACTCGACAGTTTGAAAATCCGCGACGTTTGAGGCGGAACATAATCAGCGGGGCGACCAGAGCATGAACGCCAGGCAGAATCAGCGGAAAATGGGTGTACGACATACACAGAAGAGTGGATATCGTCGCTTTAAGACTCGTAGAACCAGGCTTTTTTCTGCGTCTCTGTGTCTCTGTGTTTGATTTCATTCTCTAGCCGTGCTCACTGGTTTCGTGGAACTCAAGCATTTTCCAACTATCAACGGTATTATCGAGCCGCCATTGACTGCCGGCCATATAGGTCAGCTTGCCTTCACCATCTATGTAGACGTGCATGGCCTCTTTCTTCTCAAAATCCTCAATAATCTTCTTTTCGCCGCTTACCCAGCGAGCGGTAACATAACTGACCGGCTCGAAAGCGACTTTAACGCTGTATTCGTGTTCAAGACGGTGCATGACCACCTCGAACTGCAGCAGACCCACCGCTCCAATTACCCAGTCCGACCCCATCAGCGGCTTGAATACCTGTGTAGCGCCCTCTTCAGCCAGCTGTACCAACCCCTTTTCCAGAGCTTTTGACTTCATCGGGTTCAGTAGCCGCACTTTCCGAAAGTGTTCGGGGGCAAAGCTGGGTATGCCGGTGAATTTCAGATCTTCACCGGAAGTGAAGGTGTCGCCGATTTTGATTGTGCCATGATTATGAATGCCGATTATATCGCCCGGCCAGGCTTCTTCAATATTGGTCCGGTCCTGGGCCATGAATATTGTTGCGTTGGCAATCTGAACATCCCGCCCCAAACGGACATGACGGACCTTCATGCCGCGGGTGAATTTACCTGAACAGATCCGGAAAAACGCTATCCGGTCGCGATGAGCCGGATCCATATTTGCCTGAATCTTGAAAGTAAACCCGCTGAACGGTTCTTCGTAGGGCGATACGGCCCGGGTGGCTGACTCGCGAGGCAGCGGGTGCGGCGCATATTGGACAAAAGCGTCCAGCAGCTGCTGAACACCAAAGGTGTTGATGGCGCTGCCGAAGAACACCGGCGTCTGCCGCCCGGCCAGATACTCCGACATATCGAAGGGATGAGCCGCACCTTCCAGCAATTCAATATCATTCCGCAATTCTTCTACCTGACTTCCCAACAGTTCATCAAGACGTGGATCATCCAGTCCGTTGACGGTGATGATTTCACCGATGCCGTTATCTGCATCAGCATCGAAAAAAGTCAGCTCTTTGGTATACAGGTGATAGGTCCCACGAAACCGCTTGCCCATACCGATCGGCCAGGTTATCGGAGCCGTCTGCATATGGAGGTTTTTTTCAATGTCATCCAGAAGATCAAACGGCTCCTGCCCTTCACGGTCAAGCTTGTTCATAAAGGTCATGATCGGAGAGTGGCGGAGACGGCAGACCTCCAGCAGTTTTCTGGTCTGACTCTCAACACCTTTGACCGAATCGATCACCATTAATACCGAGTCAACGGCAGTCAACACGCGATAGGTATCTTCCGAAAAGTCGTTGTGTCCGGGGGTATCGAGCAGGTTAATTTCACACTCATCATACGTAAACTTCATGACCGAAGAGGTAACCGAGATGCCGCGCTGTTTTTCCAGATCCATCCAGTCGGACGTAGCGTGCCGAGCACTCTTTCGGGCCCGGACTTCTCCGGCCTGCTGAATAGCACCGCCGAAAAGCAGCAGTTTTTCGGTAATAGTCGTCTTGCCGGCGTCAGGATGGCTGATAATGGCAAAAGTACGACGCTTCTCGACTTCTTTCTGATTGAACAGTTCCACTTGTATAACTCCTTGGATAATCTTACGACAATCAAAAGGCGGGCAAGCCCGCCTGATCTTTTTGTCGGGGCGAGTCGTTGATCCGCCCCGTTGGTCGCCCCATCGGGTCGCCCCTACCCTTTAAACACCAGTCGGTCAAGACACCATCTGCCGCCACCGGCGATCAGCAGGTAGAGAGCCATACCCAGCAGAGCAATGTTGTATTCAATGCCGTGTCCTCGACCGGCAACACAGCTGCTATTGAGAAAAAATCCGTGAATCCAGTGAATCTTGTAGATGGCCACCAGCATGACTGCTGAGATGCCGGCCGCTGAAAGCCGGGTCAAAAACCCGGTCAGGATGCCGAAACCGCCACCGAATTCAGCAATAATAGCCAACAGGGTAAAGATCGGCGGAATCCCCATTTTTTCTTCAAACGTCCTGAACGTCGCCGTCAATCCCTGACCTCCAAAAAGGCCCAGCAGTTTCTGGGAACCATGGGCCATGAAGATCAGCCCGAGCGGAACACGCAGCATCAAAGGGGCGATCAAATCCGTCGCATCAAATCCTCCCTTAGCCATATGTCACCTCCCCGATTTCTTTATGAAGCAGCCTGTTTTTGCCGCCATGCTTGACGGTATACATGAGCTCATCTGCATGACGTATCACCTCGTCAACCGTTGACGGCACCGTAAGGTAGGTTACTGCTCCGATACTGAAACTTACCGGCCACCCATTGCGAGCCATTGTTTGGTCAAGACTGTCATGTATTTTATTGAGGAACGTAAGCGAAGCGTCTCCGGGCGTGTCGGGGAGAAGAATCACAAACTCATCGCCGCCGACCCGGGCCAGAATATCAGAACTTCTGATATTTGAACGGATGGTCAAAACGACGGCGTTAAGCAACTCATCACCGGCATGATGCCCGAATTGATCATTGACTACTTTAAAATTATCAAGGTCCATATATGCAATCGTCAGTGGCAAACCATACCGTTGTGAGCGGTTGATCTCATGCTCTGCCAGATCAAAGAACGAGCGACGGTTCAGAGTATCGGTCAGCGGGTCTCGACGCGCCAGTTCTTTTTCATTTTCGAGGTTCCTTTTAAGCGCCGAAAACAGGATGCTCATGATTATCAGAAAGAAGAATTCAATCAATTCATTCCAGTAATGCAGTGCGGAGTAGGCGAAACCGGATGAGCGATATCCTTCATCTGCAATGACTCGCACGACTATGGCCAAAAAGCAGAAGAGCAGCCCGCTCCATTTACCGACAAACCAGGTCGCGAGAGAAACCGGTATCAGGTAGAAAACAATCAGAGAGTAATCGCCGGTGATGATGTCAAGCCAACCAAGAAACAGCAGGAACACTGAACAAAAGAGCAGTGTCACCGCCGGGGCGCGGGACGAAAAACTCTGAATGATTGTACGGTGGAGTTTATTGATCATACGGATATCCGGCAACGGGATAACAAACACTGGCGAAGCATCTGACACGAAAAAAGCTGAATTGCGTGATGTTGGTGGGCGGCACGGGATTCGAACCCGCGACCCCAGGCTTCGGAGGCCTGTACTCTATCCAGCTGAGCTAACCGCCCGTAAAGCAATCCAAGATCGAGGATTATTACACTATTACGCCAGTCAACTCAAGTCAAAAATCTGTCATTTTACCGTGCACTCTGATATGATGACGGGCAAGGAGAGTGCCATGCAGCGAGCAGTATTACTGATACTCTGTATAGTTTTGATGCCGGCAACCGCCCTGGCCGCCAATTTCTCCTTCAAAAACCTACGAAACGGCGTATATGCGGCAATTGCCGAACCAGGGGGCAAAGCTGCCAGCAATTCTCTGATAGTTATCACAAACTATGAAGTAATTGTGGCTGGCGCTCATTTTGTCCCGGAAACGATCAAAGAACTACTGGCTTTTGTCAAAACACTCACCCCGATTCCTGTTCGTCATATTATCCTGACACACCATCATCGCGGTTTTAACCATATTGATTTTGATTTTCCGGCTACTATTGAAATCATTACTTCTGGTCAGACGTGGCAGGCCATGAAAAGCGAATTTCGCCAGATAGAAAATCAGGTCACTTTCTTTGACCGGAGCCTTACCATAAAGCGAGGATCAACTCTTCTGGTTTTAAATGCTACGGATCGCTCCCACAGTGAAGGGGACGTATTTGTATACCTGCCAGGGGAGGGGATATTGTTCACCTCCGACCTCGTATATCACGACGTAGTCGGATATATGGGAGACGCCACATTCCGCAACTGGATCGGCACACTCGAATTGCTTGCCAGCATCGATGTCCGCACCGTTGTTCCCGGCCTGGGGGAGGTTACAACAACAGACGGAATACTAAAATTTCAGACCTTCTTCCGTGCATTCACAACGGAAATTTTACGGTTGACCGGTAAAACACTTGAGATTGAGGCGGCAAAGCGACAGTTTTCTCTACCTCAGCATGAAAATATGCCCGGCTATCAGGCTTATTTTGATGTCAATTTCCGTCGTGCGTACCTCGAACTGAAGGCACTCAAATGATTCCTCCCGGAATTCGAGTCATCGGATTAACGGGCGGGATTGCCACCGGTAAAAGCTCCGTTGCCCGTTTTTTTACAGAGAAAGGCATACCGGTAATTGATGCCGATCAACTTGCCCGCGATGCGGTGCTGCCGGGAAGTCCTGCGTTAAGGAAAATTATTTCCCAGTTTGGACAAGAGATGTTGAAACATGGCGGTCAGCTTGATCGTAAACTTTTGAGTACCCGAGTATTCTCTGATCGGGAAAAACGCCGGCAACTTGAAAAAATTATCCATCCCGAAATACAAAAACTGTCTGGCGAACTCATTACCCAAGCTGCAGCAAACGGCCATCAAAGATTGATCTACATGGCTCCGCTTCTGATTGAAGCAGGGGCAACAGACCGGGTCGATACGGTCTGGGTGGTGACGGTCCGGCCCGAGATTCAGCTCGAACGACTCATGCGGCGCGAACAAATAAGCAGCAAGGAGGCTCAGCGTATGATTGACAGCCAGATGCCGCTTTCAGAAAAAGAACGCTACGGCAGCGTGATCATCGACAACAGTGGGACTGAAGCGGAAACCCGGATGATGCTGGAAACCATCTGGTCTCAAGAAACAGGGAGCACTAATGAGTAAGTTGAATCACATATTACGACCAGGCAAACGCCAGGCTAAACCAACTCAAATAACTACCGATCACATGCCGGATTTTCCTGCAACCAGGGCGGGCATTGATTTAATTACTCCCGAAATGAACCAGGACATATCGCTCAACTGCTTTGCCGCAGTGCCTCGCGGAGCTGAAGAACTCACCGCTGCAGAGCTTGCAGTACTTGGCATCTGCGATGCGAAGCCGGGCAAGGGAGGAGTTGCATTCCGAACCGACCGTGCCGGACTTTACCGGGTCAATCTCTGGCTACGTACCGCAAGTCGCGTGCTGGTTCAATTGTCACAATTCCCCTGCTCCAGTCCGGCAGAACTGTATGCCGGAGTTCACGCGATAGCCTGGCAGGGACTGATCACTCCCGTCATGACTCTGGCGGTGGATTGCTCCCTGCGCGATTCAACCTTGACACATTCCGGTTTTGTGGCACTCAAAACGAAAGATGCCATTGTTGACCGCATCCGCGAATCATGCGGCAGTCGCCCAAATGTAGACACGACATCACCGGACGTACGCATTAATGTCCATCTTCATAAAAACAGCTGTACGATTAGCCTGGACAGCTCCGGCGACTCCCTTGATCGTCGCGGCTACCGACTGGAACGAAACGAAGCGCCGCTGCGGGAGACACTTGCAGCCGCTGTTGTCGCGCTGACCGGATGGGACGGCTCTATCCCCCTGGCGGACCCGATGTGCGGTTCAGGCACAATTCCGGTCGAGGCTGCTCTCATTGCGGCACACATTCCCCCCGGCTTACAGCGGGAGTTCGGTTTTCAGCGCTGGCTGGATTTTGACAGTGTGATCTGGGACGGCATATGCGCAGAGGCTCAAAAGGGGATCCGCCGGTTGCCGGTCGGCTTGATTAGCGGATATGATCTGGACAGCAGGGCTCTTTTGTTGGCCGGACGGAATGTTTCCAAAGCGGGGCTGGAAGGACAGATCCATTTTTTCCACGCAGCACTGGAAGCGTTCCGGCCTGAAAGCAACAAAGGGGTAGTGATACTCAACCCCCCCTATGGCAAACGTCTGGGAGAAGAGAATGATCTCCGGGAGTTGTACTGTCAGATTGGTGATGTCATGAAGAAACAATGCCGTGGCTGGACCGGATACGTCCTGACGGGAAATCTTGAACTGGCTAAATATATCGGCCTCAAGGCCTCAAGGCGCTACGTACTGTTTAACGGCGCAATTGAGTGTCGGCTTCTTAAATATGATTTGTATTAAAAAGGAAATATATACATGACGATACGATGGTACCCGGGACATATGGGCAAGGCGCAGGAAAAGATGGCCGAGGCGATCCGCAAGATTGATGTGATTGTCGAGGTTCTTGATGCCCGGCTTCCCTTATCCAGCTCCAATCACCAGCTTGATGAGATGCGGCGCAACAAGCCCTGCATCAAGGTATTGAACAAAAATGACCTGGCCGATCCTGCCGTTACCAAAGCCTGGGTGCGCCATTTTGAACAGGATGTCGGAGTGTCCGCCCTGCCGCTATCTGCCCGGTTGCACGCTGACGCAAAGCAGTTGATCAAACTCTGCCAGAAAACTGTGCCGCATCGCGGACGGCCGGGATGGCCGCTGCGTGTGATGGTATTCGGGATTCCCAACACCGGCAAATCAACCCTGATCAATACTCTCGCGGGGAAATGCATAGCAAAAGTTGGCGACAAGCCGGCGATAACCACCTGCGGCCAGCAGATCGACCTCAAAAACGGCATCGTGCTGTCAGACACCCCTGGCATTCTCTGGCCGAATATGGACGATCAGGGTATTGCCTATCGCCTTGCAACCAGTGGAGCAATCAGCGCCAGCGCTCTCGATTACACCTGCGTCGGTCTTTTTGCCGCTGAATATATGATGGGGAGATACCCGGAGTTGCTGAAGGCGCGGTACAAAGTGCCTGAACTGCCTGAGTCACCGACCGACATGCTTCATGAAATCGGGCGACGTCTCGGATGTCTGATGGCGGGTGGAGAAATCGATGTTCACCGTGCAGCAGAGGCTTTTTTGCGGGAGTTGCGTGCCGGAAAAATCGGGCGGGTCAGTTTCGAAGAACCGGCACAGGCCGGAGATATATCAGTGTCAGACCATACTGCTGAAACAGAGTAATCCTGCTACCGTTTGAACTTGTGACAAAACAGACAGCGGTTTTTTGCGGGATGATTCGGAGGAAATGCCACCCCTTTTTCTTTATGACACGGCTCGCAATAGACTTCAGCACCTTTTTTGTCCGGCTTGAAGAAAGCACGTTTGAAAATTGAAGCGTCCGGACCGGGGGCATTCCTGAATGCAGCATCGTATGAAATTTTATGCATCGGATTGTTGGGAACCAGCGTCGTTTTCTCGTTCCCTGAAATACCGATAAAAATCCCCAGTACCACAACAACAATAGCTATAAAAATCCAGTCCCGCGTATCAATTTTCATGTTAAAATCCTGTCAAACTGCTAGTCGGTTTTAATAAGGGAAAAGTAAATGACTACACCGCCGACCAAAATGCCGCCACCGACGAACGGCATCAATGATCGGAAAGAAAGGTCATCACCAGGAACAGGCATCGCATAACGCATAATTATGGCAATACAAAACAGTGCAAACAAGCTGAGCAGCACTGTCTTTGAGCGCTTTAAAATTCCGAAAATAAATATAGAGACGATTATAATGAGGACGGCAGGATGAGAGAATACCTGGTTGACACTCAGATGCTGTACTGTATCAATCAAATTTGTTGTTTCAAATGGGCGCAGAGTCTCAGTGGTTTTTTCGATCAGTTTCTGCTTATCCATGGGCAGCCTCTCAAAGTAACCTGATTTAGTCCTGAATTCTAAGATGTATTACCAGCTTAGGCAAGAAATAAATGAGACAGAAATAAATGAGCTGGCATACTTCGCTGGCTCACGCCTTATCAGCTGATAAAATCCATTACTTTATCGAGAAAACCCTTTTTCAATGGATGAATATCCTCGCCGCTGATCCTGGCAAATTCTTCCAAAAGCTCTTTCTGTTTTTTATTAAGGTTGGTAGGTGTTTCAATCCGGACAACAACCAGTTGATCACCTCGACCATACCCCTGCAGCGAAGGGATCCCCTTCCCTTTCAGACGATAGATTTTACCTGACTGGGTCCCGTCAGGGATTTTCATGGCGACTTTGCCGTCCAGAGTCGGAACTTCAAGCTCACACCCGAGCGCTGCCTGAATGAAGCTGATCGGGATTTCACAGATAACATTATTGTCTTCCCTCTGGAAGATCGCATGATCCCTGACATTGATCGCAACATACAGATCCCCGTTGGGACCGCCTTTACCCTGCCCTCCTTCGCCGGTTACCTTGAGGCGGGAGCCGGTCTCAACCCCACCAGGAATCTTGACAGAAAGCGTTTTGGTGTCTTTTGTACTGCCCTTGCCTCGACAGTCCGGGCAGGGATTATCAACAACCTTGCCTTCACCGTTACACTGGCCGCACGTTTTGCTGACGCTGAAAAATCCCTGCTGATAGCGAACCTGCCCGGCGCCGCGACAGGCAGGACAGGTCTTCGGGTCGGTGCCCGGTTTTGCTCCTGAACCATTGCAGGTCGCACACCGTTTCGCAAAAGGGATTTCAATCTTGTTCTCTACACCAAAAGCCGCCTCCTCGAAACTGATTTCCATGTTGTAGAGCAGGTCGTCACCGCGCTTACCTTGGGAGCGTCCTCTGCCACCACCGCCTCCACCGAAGATATCGCCGAACATTTCTCCGAAGATATCGCCAAACGGAGTACCGGCGCCGAAACCTCCGCTCGAAAAACCTCCCGCACCGGAAACACCGGCGTGACCATACTGATCATACTGGGCACGTTTCTGAGGGTCTGAAAGAATCTCATATGCCTCAGTGGCCTCTTTAAACCGATCTTCTGCCGCTTTGTCGCCAGGGTTCTTATCGGGGTGATGCTGGATCGCTACCTTGCGAAAAGCTTTTTTTATCTCGGTTTCAGAGGCGTTGCGATGAACATCAAGCACCTCGTAACAATCACGTTTATCGCCGTTTGCCACAATATATTCCTTTATATCCATGAAATGCGTGTAGGGGCAGGTTTAAAACCCGCCCCTACAGACTCAATCTACCACCACCTAAGAACTACTTCTTCTCGTCCTTAACCTCTTCAAAATCAGCATCAACAACTTTATCGTCTTTCGGCTTGGCTGAACCGGCCTGTTCTGCTCCGGCAGCAGGCTCGCCTTCTGCTCCGTCTTTCTTGGCATACGCGGCCTCGGCAAGTTTGTGGGAAGCCTGGGCCAGTTCTTCTGTGGCTTTTTTAATGGCTTCAGCATCTTCGCCTTCCATCAGTTTTTTCAGTTCGGCCAGCTTGTTCTCGATGTCACCTTTTTCAACAGCATCGATTTTGTCGCCAAACTCCTTCAGCGATTTTTCAGTGGTGTACACCATGCTGTCAGCATGGTTACGTGCTTCAATCGCTTCACGTTTTTTCTTGTCTTCGTCGGCATGAAGTTCGGCGTCACGCACCATTTTTTCGATCTCATCCTTGGAAAGACCGGAAGATGCGGTGATGCTGATCGACTGTTCCTTGCCGGTACCGAGGTCTTTGGCAGAAACATGTACGATACCGTTGGCATCGATATCGAAGGTTACTTCGATCTGCGGCAGACCGCGCGGTGCAGACGGGATACCGGAAAGCTCAAAGTTGCCGAGTGTTTTATTATCACGCGCCATTTCACGTTCACCCTGCAGAACGTGGATGGAAACGGCCGGCTGATTGTCTGCCGCCGTTGAAAATGTCTGGCTCTTACGGCAGGGAATCGTGGTGTTTTTCTCAATCAGCTTGGTCATGACGCTGCCAAGTGTCTCAATACCGAGCGAAAGCGGCGTTACATCAAGCAGCAGTACGTCTTTGACGTCGCCTCTCAGGACACCACCCTGGATGCCGGCACCGATGGCAACCACTTCATCCGGATTAACACCCTTGTTCGGAACTTTACCAAAAATATCTTCTACACACTTCTGCACGGCAGGCATACGGCTCATACCGCCAACCAGAATAACTTCATCAATCTGGCCGGCAGTCAATCCGGCATCTTTTAAAGCGGTACGACAGGGGCCCTCAAGTTTTGCAATCAGTCCGGCACAGATCGACTCCAGCTTGGCGCGGGAGAGTTTCAGCGTCAGATGTTTCGGCCCGGAAGCGTCGGCGGTGATAAACGGGAGGTTTATATCAGTTTCAACCGAGGAAGAAAGTTCGCACTTGGCCTTTTCGGCGGCCTCTTTCAGACGCTGGAGAGCCATCTTGTCGCCACGCAGATCAATACCCTGGTCTTTCTTGAACTCGTCGGCAATCCAGTCGATAACCAACTGGTCAAAATCTTCGCCCCCCAGGAAGGTATCGCCGTTGGTAGATTTGACTTCGAATACCCCATCGCCCAGTTCCAGAATTGAAACATCGAATGTTCCGCCGCCAAGGTCGAATACAGCGATCTTCTCATCTTTTTTCTTGTCCAGACCGTACGCCAGAGCGGCGGCGGTCGGCTCGTTAATGATGCGCAATACGTTTAGCCCGGCGATTTTGCCAGCATCCTTGGTTGCCTGGCGCTGGGAATCGTCAAAGTAGGCTGGTACAGTTATAACCGCGTCAGTAACCGTGGCACCCAGGTAGTCCTCTGCGGTTTTTTTCATTTTCTGCAGTATCATCGCAGAAATTTCCGGAGCGGAATAGCGCTTGCCGCGCACCTCCACCCACGCATCACCGTTATCAGCCTTGACAATTTTAAATGGCGAAATGGCGATGTCCTTTTTTACCGCTTCCGTATCAAACTTGCGGCCGATCAGACGTTTGATGGAATAGAGGGTATTCTCCGGATTGGTAACCGCCTGACGCTTGGCCTGCTGGCCGACAAGACGCTCGCCGCTGTCTGAAATGGCTACCATCGAAGGCGTCGTGCGGCCACCCTCGGAGTTGGCTATAACAATCGGCTCACCACCCTCCATGATTGAAACACAAGAGTTGGTTGTTCCGAGATCGATTCCGATTACTTTACTCATGACGTGTAGTCCTCCTTTTTAGATACTCTGTTAGCAAGATATTCATCGTATTTATAAAAAACAAGGTCCAAGTGAAATTAATTTAAAGGCGATGCCACGGTTACCATTGATGGACGCAGCAACCGTTCTTTCAGCATGTACCCCTTCTGGTACTCTTCTACAACCGTATTCGGTTCGTGCTGATCTGTCGGCACCTGTGCCATCGCCTGGTGAAAGGCCGAATCAAAAGGCTGTCCCACAGCATCAATGGGAGTGACGCTGAACTTTTTGAGAGCCGACAACAGCATGACATGCGTCATACGGATGCCCTCGACAACAGCTCCCAACCCATCTTCAGAGGCATGGGCAAGAGCCCGCTCCAGATTGTCTATGACCGGCAATATCTCTTCAAGAAGCGATTTATTACCGTAGTTGAGCAGCTCTTCTTTTTCGCGCCCTACCCGCTTACGATAGTTTTCCAGGTCGGCCCGCTCACGCAGAAAACGATCCCAGTTTTCCCGCGCTTCCTTTTCCTTGGCCGCCAATTGTTCTTCCACTGAAAGAGCGGCCTCAGGAACGTGAGTATCGGGAGAGCCTTCCTCCCCGGCGACTCCTTCATTGGTTGCACTATCTTCGTTATCCTTTGGTTCCATGTTCACATCCATATTCACATCCATATCCCGGTCCTTTTGAAATCAAAAATAAAATTTACACTTCACTTAACAGCTTACTGACCATCCGGGCGGTATAATCTACAATAGGAATCACGCTGGAGTAGCCCATACGGGTCGGACCGATGACTCCCAACATGCCGACGGTATTGCTGCTGGTAACAAAACGTGAGGTAATCAGACTGATGCCTGCTGACTGACTGAGCGAAGTCTCCGCTCCGATATATATCTGCACCCCGTCGGCTGTCATGCAGCGCGACAGAAGCTGCACAAGCAGTCCCTTCTGCTCAAAAGCCTGATAAATCTCCTTCATCCTCCCGGCATCACTGAATTCGGGCTGATCAAGGATACGGGCCTGGCCTTCAACAAATATTTCATCACCGTCCACCCGCACGGCCTGTTCACTGATCTTCAGGGCACGTGACAGAAGCGTGTCATACTGGGCTTTCTCCGAGGCCATCTCTTCAAGAATCTGTTCACGAACACGGGTTATGGTCAACCCCTGCATCCGGTCATTCAGATAATTACCCATTCTGACGAGTTCTTCAGGAGCATATTCTTCCTCAGTCTCGATGAGGCGGTTCTGAAGAGCCCCTTTGCTGGAAACCAGAATTGCCAGAATTTTGCGCTGGCCGATACGGATAAATTCAATATGGCGAAATACATCAGCGGTAAAGCTCGGGGCAATCACAATACCCATATAGTTTGAGAGTTGTGACAACGTCCGGCTGGTTTCTTTCAGTATACCTGACAGGCCGGTACCGGCCTGCCGACAATGGCTGATAATCTGGCGTTTTTCGTTCCGGCTGATCTGTCGCAGGGCAACCAGCGAATCAACATATATCCGGTATGCTTTTTCCGTTGGAATGCGACCGGCCGAGGTATGCGGCGATGTCAGCAATCCCATTTCCTCCAGATTGGCCATGACATTGCGCACGGTAGCCGACGACAGGGTCAGGGCGTGACGACGCGCGACAGTATTGCTCCCGACCGGCTCGGCAGTAGCGATGTAATCCTCAACAATCGCCTCAAGTATTTGTCTGCTGCGGGGAGAAAGTTCAATGTCCATGTCATGACCCCAAAAAAATAGCACTCGTCAGATGTGAGTGCTAACAGTTCAAAGGTAATAAGCGACCCTGCTTTTGTCAAGGATATTTCAGGGGATTCGAGTTGTTCACACCATGTCCCCGATAAAAACTACCTGACTGGCAATTGATGTATTTTTGAGAGCATTGCATAGTTTTTCGTCGGCAGTAACCATGCGACCATTACAGGCAACCGCCAGGGCAAGGTAGACGCTGTCGTAAAAACTCCGTCGCCAGGTAACGGCGATCCGTGAAGCTTCATCAATGAGTGAATATGTTGGCACGATTGTAATATTCATCCGTTTCAGATCACCCAAAAGGGCCGGAATAACATCAGATTCAAGTTCCTGACGTAGCCATTTTTTCCACAGGACGTTGCCGCATTCAGGAAAAACAAGATCCGGCGCTGCCAATTCATGCCCTGCATCAAGCAGCCTGATGGCATTGATGGAATGTGATTCCGGCAGAAACCACTTGATAGCGACACTGGCATCAATTACCAGTGTACTCATCGTTCCCGATCCTCACGCAGCAATTCGGCACTGTTACTGAACGTGCGTCCGGCAAAATAGCCCTGCCAGCGGTCGGCTATTGCCTGAGGCGTCTCGTCGGGACGATTTGCATATTCCTCCAGAATCAGCTTCACCTCCCCCTGCAACGAACGGTTGTGATCCTTGGCCCGTTCTTTCAAGCTTTGAATGGTCTCAATGTCAAGATTTCTGATCAAAAGCTGTGGCATGATGTGCCCTCTCTGATACTATGATAGCGTTATGATAGCGCAGTATTGAAATCGTGGCAACAAAACTTTCATTCACCCAAATTGCTTTGACGCCACCCCGCGCCGGGTGTATTTTCCGTTCACCTGAAAATGCAAATTTCAATTTTTTACCCTTGTGTGCTCCGTCGCGGAATGAATCCGGGCCCGGGGTTGCGTGGAGGCTGCTTGCCCGGTCATCTCGATGTGATGGGCAGGCCTCCAGAAAGGAAAGATCCCGGTGATTAAACAGCTTTCCAGCTTGTTCGTAGTCGTATTCGTGACTACCTCTCTCAGCGCCAATTGCTCCCTGGCCCAGGAGACATCTCCCGCATCAAATCAACGTGCCAATCCGGTTTTCGGAGAAGAAGCCAGTCCGGCAAGTTCGCAGCAATCAAACCTCTCCAAAGCCGAGGCGATCGTCATGCTGGATTATCAAGTGATCCCGGTGCCCGGCATCAAACCGATCGATTTGATGGGGTTTCACCTCTTGAACAAGATCAACGATTGGATGTACCTGGGCGTTGGTGGTTATGCGCCGATGTTCAAGGGTGAATACGGCGGCTTCATGGCTTTTGACGTCACCGCACATATCCAGCACAAAATTGTTGGCGATTTGTTTGCCGATGTCGGCGTCTCGGCGGGTGGCGGAGGAGGTGGCAAGAGTGTGCAGCAGAGCAAGGTACTTTCTGGCACGGGCGGGTTCTACAAGGCCTACCTCGGCCTCGGCTTCGAACTGAAGGATTTCTCTGTTGGCGCGAATATCTCCAGGATGAAGTTCATGAACTCCGCCATCGACCACTCCCAGCTGAACCTGTACCTTCAAGTGCCATTCTCATATTCCATTGGCCCTTATGCGAGTTCAGGTGAAGGCCTTTCCCGGGCCGGCAATCCGCACACCCCAGAAGGCTTCTCCGACCCGAACGAGAATATATTGTCATTTGGGCTGGATAATTTTTTGCAGATCAAACCCGAAGGATCGAACAAAGACACCATCAACCTGGTCGACTTGCAGTTTTCGCACTTCATGTCGAAGAACATCTATTGGCTCTGCAATGTGGGGGTCGGCTACCACGGATTGCCCCTCTACAACCACGTCCTTGCCGGCCTCGGGGCCAGGGCTCAATTGTTGCCACGCGTCCATGTCTATGGTCAACTTGGACTCGGGTCGGGAGGGTATGCCCCTGACACCATTGACACCGGCTCCGGGCTGCTCGTTTATCCTAAAGTGTCAGCCGAGTACCTGCTTGACAAGAATTTGGGCGTTTCGTTGTCGGCCGGATATCTTTTTGCGCCAAATGGGTCGTCGAAGAACTATACCCTCGGCGCAGCCCTGAACTATCACATTCATTCCGGGGATGGGAGTCCTGGCTCGACCGATGCAAGCGGAAGCCTCTACCGGGGATACCGACTCAACCTTTTCCAGCAAACCGAGTTCAACGTCAGCTACAAGGACAAGGTTCGAAGCAGAATCAATTTACTGACGCTGCAAGGCGACGGCATGATCAATGAAAATTTGTACCTGCCGGTTCAGGTTGCTGTTGCCTACACCGACTACCTGGGTTACCCTGGATATGGCGAACTCCTTGTCGGTATCGGGGTGCAGAACAAGTATCACAAGGACAGCCGATTTCAGGTATTTGGCCAGTTGCTGGTCGGTACCAATGTGCATGGCCCGATCCTCAAGTATGGCCTTGGCCTGAATTATGGCCTGAGTGATCGGATGGCAATCTACTGCCTGGCAGGCCAAACGATTGCCATCGACAAGGATAAATTCAAATCTGATTACACCGGGCTCGGCGTGACTTATCGCTTCTCGATGCCAAGTTGGTAAAGCCGCCGCAAAAAAATCAATGAACCGCCCCGGGATTCGTGGAGGAGTAATTAGGGGGAAACTCCGGGTAGGTCACCTCTTGCTGAACTCGGAGCAACGCAAAACATTAGGGCAAAGACCATCATATTTATTTTGTTCATTCCAGCCTCTTTTCGGGGTAGGTATAACGGTGTGGGAGATCACCTGACGGTTTTTGGGTCAGGTGAATCTTCTTGGTTAGCCAGCATTTTGTCTATTGCCTCTATCGAATGTGTCTGTAAAGGAATTTCTCATTATCGTCGTTTCTTTCAAGGCTTGGGCGTTCACATACTCTTCGTCATATTTCAAATCCGCCACTCAAAATAAATCTTTTGAGTAAGTCAGCAATTTTAACATTAACTTTAAAAGGTGGAATCGCCGCACCCTCCTGCTCTTCAAAGAACTTTTTGGTTTTAATTTTGTCCACGGAATCCTTCAACTCATCAAAGCGGCCGTATTCATTGAGGTTTGCTTCCGTTACCCCCAAATTCAGCAGGTTTCTCAGCTTTGATTCATCCAACCCGAATGTACGGATAAGAGCGTTGATCTGTTCATTCTTGGCGTTTGATCGGTATTTTGTTACATTCTCGCGGAATGTCATACCCGCCGCCAGATCGGCATCACCGCGTTGCACATCGTTCAGGAAAATATTGGCGTATTTCTGTTCTTCCTGAGTCAAGAAGGCAAAGGATTTATGCACATCGTCCAATGTTTGCCGTACCTGGTCTTGATCAACTCCCGGTTGGTTGATCATTTTCAGGTATTTGTCAAAGCGGGTATTCATGTAATCTGCATCAATCTTTCCGGTATCGATTTCGGTCAGGTAGCCATCGATTTCATAAGGGACATCATCTGAGCCGCCACCTCCGCCACCTCCGCCGGCAAACAGTTCTTTGTACCTGAGGGCTAAAACCAGATAGGTGTTCTCGTCAAATAGAAGGTCGATGACTGTTTTGGCATTCTCCGGATCTTTATCAAACTCGTAGCGTGAGCGGCTCCAGACAAATCGCTGGATCTTGGCAGCCTCAAGATGGGAGTTGAATTCGCGGAAGAGTTTGGCAAATTTTCCGCGCTCGGTCAGATCATCGGGGATTTTAGTAAAATCCGGCACACCCGCCCGATTGAACAGAGTGGCAATATCCTCAAAGATGGCATTCATCTTTTTCAGATTCTCGTCCAGATGTTCAACGAACAAGCCCAACGGCTTATCACCGGAATAGAGCTTGACCGCCTTGTTTATGTTCTGTTCCATGGTATGGGGCAGGCGGTAATAGCGGATAGTGCCAAAGGGCTTATCCGGGCCAAACAGACGATTGGTGCGGGAAAATGCCTGGATGATGTTCTCAAAGCGAAGCACTTTGTCCATATACAAGGTGTTGAGCCATTTGGAGTCAAAGCCGGTCAGCATCTGATCAACCACAATCAACAGATCAAGCTGCTGCTCCGGGCTGTTTTCTATCCGTATATGGGGAGCCTTGTGGGCCAGGCGGGCAGCAACATCTCTCTTGAACAGTGCATGAGTGGGAATAGAAAAATCCCGTCCGTAACGCTCATTGTAATCCTCAATAATTTCAACCAGGCCATCTTCCTTGAATTTCACCCCACCGTTATTGTCAATATTCGGGTCGAAGAGAGCAGTTATTTTCAACTCCGGTTTCTGGGCTTTAAGCAAGCGATAATATTCAATAGCCTCCGCTATGCTACTGGTGGCAAAAATGCCATGGAACTTACCGTTCTGGCTTAAAGTGAGCCAGTTACAACATATGTCATCAACTACTTTTTCCCGATGCTCAGAGCGGTCATACTGACTCTGTGGCAGGTAATCCTCAATCCCTTTGTTGTATGAACCGGAAGCGTCGGTGAATCCCGCCATTTTTACGTCACGCAGGAACTTGTTAAAGACCTTTTTCTTCTGGGGATCGGCCAGAGCCTCGGCTTCATCCTGGGCTTTCGCTTGCTCAAGAGCTACCGCTATACGTAAATCCCTATCCTTGTACGTCAGCACTTTATAGGGATCAAACCCGAGTACGTTCTTATCCCGAATCCCGTCGGCGATGCTGTAACGGTGCAGTTCGTCACCAAAAACGGTTGAAGTGGTGTTCTGCTTTTTCTGGTTTTCTTCATGGATCGGCGTACCGGTAAAACCAAAGAAAAGGGCCAAGGGAAAGGTGGTTTTAATGGTTCTCAGCATATCCCCGAAGGTGGAGCGGTGAGCCTCGTCAACTATAAAGACAATCTTCTTGGCTTTCATTAGTTCGATGTCATGGGCATTCAAGCCGTCGGCATCGCCATAGATGTTGCTCATTTTCTGGATGGAAGTGACGATCAAGGTATCGGCCGGATTAGTGCTTTTGAGCTTGCTGACCAGTACGCCGGTGTTCTCGGTGGCTTGGACGCTTTCGTTTTCTTCTGCGAAGTTCCGGTATTCCCGCAGCGACTGGGTACCAAGTTCAATACGGTCCATCAGAAAAATAACCTTGTCGGCGTCCTTGGAATTGGCAATGAGTTGAGCTGACTTGAAACTGGTCATGGTTTTGCCCGAGCCGGTGGTATGCCAGACATAACCGCCGCGGCCGTTGTGACATTGCCAATCTATCTTGGAGACTCGATCAGAAATGGCGTTGGCCGCGTAATACTGGTAACTCCGCATTACTTTCAGCACGCCGTCGGATTCATCGGCCACCGTGTAGAAGCCGATCAGCTGGTGGGCCATGGGAATCGAAAGGAGTGATCCGGCTATCTGCTTCCAGTCGTTGATGGGTTCGTTGTTGAAATCTGCCCAATGAAAATAAAAATCTTTGTTGAACGTGCCGTCGGAGCCTGGGTTGGCGAAATAGATGGTTTCTTCGGGTTCCAGAGCGACAAAAATCTGGATCAGGGAAAACAAGCCGGAAAAGATGCCATTGTCTGCGTACTTTTCGATCTGGTGGCAGGCCTGGCTGACTGACACTCCGCTTTTCTTGAGTTCGATGTGAATAACCGGCATGCCGTTGATGAGAAGCATCAAATCGCCACGGCGGTCACTCAGTATTTTTGATTTTGTGGGAAATTGAGGTTGCCGGACGATTTGATACCGGCTCTGACCGGCGGCGATCTCCCGCCGATCATAAATTTTCAGGCTGACTTCTTTGCCAAAGTGGAGGGGGTCCTGGGGGTTGTCTCGGGTGATGGAGACGGTCTTGCCATTTATGAAGCCGTTCAGCTTGAGCGGAGTGCGCAAATTGGCTATCTGCTCCACAATCTGCTGCATTTCACCATCGGTCAAGGGGTAGTCGCCCAGACGGTCTATGCCCCGGTTGTTGTCATACAGAATGGACGCCCAGTTGGCCAGCAAATCCTTTTCCGTGGGATACGTGATAACATCCTTTTCCCACCCTTTGTGGGAGAGGATTTCGATCAGTGCGTTTTCAAAGTCGCTTTCTCTGGTAAAGGTCATGATTTCTTTTGCTCCAACAGTCGTTTTTCCAGCTCTTCCGGAGCTTGCAGATTATCGGAAGAACATAATCTCGATATCCGGAAAATGTTGCGTAACCGCTTCAAGCTCATGGTGGTCGGAAGTAACAAAAGGAGATTTGAAATTACGGGCCGTTACAAGTCCAAAGCAGTCCGCAAGAGAGATACGTTTGATCGTGGCCTTGAGATTTCCGGCATCCTGCCAGAATGGCTCGGACATATCGTCTACCGGCAAAACGCCAATGTCCTTAAAATTCTGCATTGCGGCGCGAGCGGTTGTTTCTCCGTACTCTCGCACAAGATTAAAATAGACCTCACACAGATTAACCGCGTGAGCCGAACAACGATTATTATTGTTAAGAAGAAGTGCTTCGATCTTGTCTGCTCCCTCTTCTCCTCTCAAAAACGCAAGCAAGGCACAGGCATCAAGAACATAATGCATCAGCGACCCTCCAACATGGTTTCTGCTCGACGCTGTTTGATAATATCTTCACTGCTGAATTTCATATCGCTGAATTTACCTTTCAGGCTGCGTACCAAAGATTGTCGCTGACGTTCCCGCTCCGCAAGATAGGCAGATAAATCCGTAACATTATTTTGAATCTTCTTGGCTGGCTTTAATGGTCTGGCATTCTTTTGTTGTGTGGCTTCGGCTTTCATATAATTTATCTCCTTTGAGAATTTCTACTCTGCTCTACACTGCCTGACTTTTCTCGTTCACTATAGCCCAAGGCGATGATGGCGTCGAGATTGTAATATTTGACCGTCTTGTCTGCGTTTTACCCTGTATCGCTCCGTGAGCCGTGGTAAGTTCCAAAATGGAACGTACCATGAGGCCATGTATTTGGTTTAGACAAACATCCTTTCCAGACAGGCTTTTTTGATGTTTTTTAGCTTGTCCAGCTCGCGCTGCTGAAGGGAGATCAGGGAGTCGAGGTGGTTGAAAAAGATGCCAATTTGGCTTTGTTCTTCTTGCTCCGGAAACATGAAAGAATACTCTCCATACTCTTGCGCGTTAATTCCAGGTTGACCAGAACGCTGTGACATTATCTTGACGAAATTATCATAGGCTATTGTTAAGGTATTTTGAAAGATGAACTCGGCATTATATTTGGGGCTAATCCGGGCACGTATCAAAAAACCTGCAAAATATACCAACTCGTCGCCTTTATCGTAGATATAGCTTTTACCTACGCTTGCACCGGTGCGAGCGAAAAGAATGTCTCCCTCTTTCAATTTGTACTTTTCTGATAAAGCTAAATCGATATTTGGCGAGGTAAGGTCATCAGTTCTAAATTTATGGGATACATCATCAATGTCTGTAATTCGAAGGTATTTATTTTTACCATCAAATTCCATAGCTGATGCATTTAGACCATACTCAATAGTTTCACTTACATCTTCCAACATCCGCCGCTCCCACTTTTCCG
>VFJW01000168.1 GCA_009885845.1 Geobacter sp. | reverse complement strand
TTCCGGAGGCGAAGGCCGTATTGCTGTTGGCTCCGGTGGCGAAGTTAATATTGGTGTGACATGAACCGCAGGATTTTCTGTTAGCTTTGGTCTTCCAGTTATCCACATCGGCGCCTTTGTGGCAGATGGTGCAGTTTCTCGGATCCATTGGAAGTGTGAATTTGCTGACGTCAACTCCAGTGGTAGTAAGTGGTGCTGTTTCTGCGACCGGAAGCCGACTGCCCATATGGATCTTGTGAATGAAAGAGGTGAAATTACCCTCGCCATAGGCGGCAATTGCAGAAAGCTGCGGTGTGTGACAAACCACGCAGACTTTAGTGTCGGGACGTGAACCAAAATGACCGCTGGTATTGTTGCTGCCGTATTCGAGCCTGCCGTGGCACTGATTGCAGGCTGCAATAGTGACTATATCGCGGGCAAAGGCATTGTTACCGCTGGCATCTTTCACTGAAGCACCGGTATTGGGATAGAAGTCATAGACGAGTGCTGTGCCGTTGGTATTGGTAAAAGAGGACATAACAGTGCCTGCTGAAATACCACCGATGTTTTCCTGAGCGATTGGACCGGCATATGCACCGGCAGTCTTGCCGACTACGCCAGGTACGGCAACACTGCGTACTCCTATGGCGATACGATGAATGAGGGAAGCATCGTACGGCACATTGGTATTCGCCATGATGTCAGCGCCAAAGGTAGCGGTGTAGGAACCGTCCAGGTTATCAACAACGGTGTACCCTTGCGCCTTGACAGAACCATCCGCATTATAGACTGAAACAGCATCTGCAGAAGGGTTAACGGGTGCTGACTGTACCGTTGCACCCCTTTCGGTATAGGCGGGGATAGCAGTCAGTGGTAAACCGGCTGCGATATAGTTCTGCCAATAGGAGCTGCTGCCGGCGGCCTCAGGCTTGAGTTGGGCGATGTGAAGAGAGAATGTCCTCAGTCCGACTATGCCCTGGCCGTTGGACTTGTTGTATACCTGAAACTTTACGACCGGTCGATTGCCCGGGATGCTTGCACTGGTGATTTTGCCTGAAAGTGCAATGGTT
>VFJW01000007.1 GCA_009885845.1 Geobacter sp. | reverse complement strand
AACTCCGCCATGCCGTTCCCCTTACCGCTCCGCCTTCCTCCGATAACCCCAATAATCCATCCCACCCTCCAAACCGGGCGAATACAAGATTCGCCCCTACGTTCAAACATCAACATCGGGCGCGGCAAGCAGCGCCCCTACGTGATCTGTAACATCCGGGCACCCACATGCTCTGTAACATCCGGGCGGCCACATGCTCTGTAACATCCGGGCACCCACATGGGGGTGCCCCTACGTTCCCGGGTTTTCTTTGTCTTCGGCCCATTTCATTGGGTTGTATGCAATATATTCTCTGGTTGCGGCCAATTCATCTTCATCCCGAATGATTCGTTCGTAATAATTACGCTGCCATAACCGTTCAGAAAATGGCGGCCAATTATTATCTTTAACGCCCCGAATGTATCCGTTTGTGGTCATGGTTTTGAACCAATCCATCACATCACCCAACGTAGGGGCGGCCCCGTGTGGCCGCCCTGGTTTTAACGTCAAAGGCGGGCACCCACACGGGGGCGCCCCAACAGGGTCGATATCGGTGATGCAAATTATTCCGTGAAAATGATTCGGCATGGTGATATGGGAATCAACAATTACATCGTCAAATTTTTCGGGTAATTTATGCCACCACATTTCCACCATTCGACCGGCCTCATTCAATACCATTTTACCATTATCAATACCTCCGAACAGGCATTCCCGACCATGAACGCATATCGTCACAAAATACGCCCCGTTGGCGGAATAATCAAAATCCCGTAACCGTATTGACTGACGATGATGGATCTCCGGATTGAACATTCTGGTATCTCCTGAATCGGGCGGCCACATGGGGCCGCCCCTACGGACCCGCAATAAAACCGACCTTACCACGCATCCCTGAAATCACATAGTGTTCTAATATTTCCCCATCAGCTTCACCCATTTTCGCCCCTGCCTGAAACCCTATCACAACCATGCGACAAGATACGTCATTCGGGTAATTATTGATCATTTTTTTATTTGCAGACAAAACAAAAGACCCCCCGGAATTCCGGAGGGTCTTTTGTTTTACAGCGTATGGATAGAAAATAATCAGCCCTGAGCAGACCACTGACCATGCAGATTACACAGCTCACGTGCAGTCACGGTAGAAGCCGTGACACAGAAAAACGCTTCTGCAACCTCACCTGGTTTGAGGAACTGGCGATAAGCTTTACCGTCGGCTATCAACTCTATCCACTCGATATAATGTTTGTCCTCCATGGGATGAGCCACACTGCCGACCGTCACCTTATAACCGCCATCTACTTTCTCAACTACCGGTACATGTTTTTCCTTGGCGGCATCAACGGTATTTTCCGTCAGCAGAGCCATTTCTTCGCCGCAGCAGGTAAGATCTCCTGCGCCGGCATGAATAGTTTCTACGATGTTGCCACAGAGGTTGCATTTGTACACTTCGAGTACTTGTGCCATTTTTTTCTCCTTTGATATGTGTTGTAGTCGTCCCTATAGCGGACGCTGAATTTACCAGTTTTCTCCAAGCAGTTCGAAATGTGCTTTGGGGTGCAGGCAGGCGATACAGACTTCCGGCGCTTCCTTGCCGGTGTGGAGATAGCCGCAGTTACGGCAGCGCCAGACAACATCTCCGTCACGCGTAAATACCCGGCCGGCATCGATATTTGCTAACAGGTCACGATACCGTTTTTCATGCTGCTTCTCGGCTACCGAAATGGCTGTCCAGGCTGCCGCAATCGCCGGGAAGCCCTCCTCCTTTGCCGTTGCCGCAAAACCGGGATAGAGAAGCGTATGTTCTTCATGCTCGCCGTTTGCAGAAGCCAGAAGATTTTCAGCTGTCGTCCCGATTTTCCCCGCAGGGAAACAGGCGGTGATCTCCAGATCGCCCCCTTCAAGAAACTTGAAGAACCGCTTGGCGTGTTCTTTTTCCTGATTGGCTGTTTCTTCAAAAATGTCGGCGATCTGAATAAAACCCTCTTTTTTCGCAGCACCGGCAAAATAGGTATAGAGGTTACGTGCCTGACTTTCGCCGGCGAATGATTTGAGCAGATTCTGCTCTGTTATGGTTCCCTTAATTGATGCAGCCATCTTACCTCCCTGTAATACAAGTTAAATGCGACGGATATAGTCCTTTATACCCCACATTTTATTTTTTGCAAGGGGGAAAATAAAAAGGGGACGCATTTCTGCGCCCCCCTCTTGATGCAATTTATGGATGTTAATGAACTATGCCAACTCACGACCACCGGCAGCAGCCCATTTTTCAAGCATTGCGGTTGTTACTGATTTCGGACGCTCAAGAGCGTAGCCCAGGCCACGGTCCCAGGTGATGTTGGCCATGCAACCGAGCGCGCGGCCTACACCGAAGAGAACGGTGTAGAATTCAAACTCCGTCAGTCCGTAGTACATCTGGATAACGCCGGACTGTGCGTCAACGTTCGGCCATGGGTTTTTGGTTTTGCCGTGCTCAGTGAGAACACCTGGAGCAACTTCGAAGATCATGGCAATAACTTTAAACAGCGGGTAATCTTTGAGGCCCTCAGTATTCAGGCAGAACTCACGCTGTGAGGTGTAACGGGGATCAGTCTTACGAAGAACTGCGTGACCGTAACCGGGAATAACCTGACCGGCATTAAGAGTGTCCCAGAGAGCAGCTTTGATCAGTTCTGCGGTAGGCTCGACACCTTTGCAGTATTTTTCCTGGAACTTGAGAGTCCAGTCGAGAACCTCCTGGTTGGCAAGACCGTGCAGAGGACCGGCAAGACCGTTAAGGCCGGCGGAGTAGGCATAGTAAGGATCAGAGAGAGCCGAGTGTACCAGATGAGTGGTGTGAGCCGAAACGTTGCCGGACTCATGATCGGAATGAAGGATGAAGTACATACGGGCAACATCCTTGTACTCATCACTCTGACCAATCATATGAGCAAAGTTGGCGCCCATGTCAAGGGTCGGATCGATGGCGATCTGTTTGTCGCCGCGATATTTCAGGTTGTAAATAAAAGCAGCGATAATCGGAATACGGGCAACGATATCACAGGCATCTTCATACACAGATTCCCATGCAATCATTTTGTTGAATTTGCCTGAGTTATAGAAACCGGCAAACTTGGAGTCTTTCTGCATTACCAGCATGGCAACAGACAGCATGACCATCGGATGGCTGTCACGCGGCAGAGCGCGAACAGCATCAAATACATACTGCGGTACTACCTGACGGGTTTTCCACTCGGCTACGACTTCGGCGACTTGAACATCTGTTGGCACGTCACCGGTAAGAAGCATGTACCAGAAGGACTCAACGGTCGGATAGGCAGAACCAGGAGCCTTTGGCAGCGCCGCAAAGGTCTCGGGAATAGTCTTGCCACGGAAACGGATACCTTCCTGCGGATCAAGGTAGGAGATGTCTGTTACGAGTGAACGGATATCACGGGCACCACCGATACACTGATCGATGGTTACCTTGTCGATAACGACTTGACCGAATTCTTTTACGAGCTTGGCGGTACGGGGGCGGTGTTCCTCGATCTTCAGCTTGAGTGTGTCTTTCAGGGCCATGGTTTTACTCTCCTTTTTGTGGTGTGGGGTTGAACCCGGATAAATAAGCTCTTTCGGCTTCCCAACAGGTTGATCTTTTTGTTATTGCGGGGAGAAACAGGACTCTTCTTCGGCATACTGTATACGATTTTATACGGACTTTATACTCGACCGTATACGGAAAATGCAACAAAAATTTTACATGGCCAAATCAATCCAGAATTACCAGATCATCACTTGAATGAGTGAGGCGTTTCAGGCCTTCACTGCTCAGATAAAAGGTATTCTCGATACCTACGGCACCTTCACCGGGAAAGACTACTTTCGGTTCGAAAGCGAACGCCATTCCGGTTTCCAGAATCATATGACCGAACCCGCGGGCGATAAACGGGTATTCATCAATTTCTACACCAACCCCATGGCCGATAAACGAGACCTGAGAACCTTTTGACCCCATAAAATTGTCGGCATATCCCATTTCAACAGCCCGTCTGAAGCAGAGATCATACAGGGCGCCCCAGCTCATGCCGACTTCTGCCGTGTGCATCATCAAATTCTGGATTTCAACCATATCGTCATACGCTTTCCGCAGACGAACCGGCGGTTCACCGACAGAAAACACGCGCGTCTGATCACTCAGGTATCCGTCCACACATCCGGCAAGATCGATAATCACCGCTTCATGTGGCTCAATTTTTTTCAAACCGGCACCCTGGCCAAAAGAGGGATTAAGTCCCATCCCTCCCAACGGCGAATCGGCATAGGACGGGACCGCACTGTCAACCCCGGAAAATATCTGTCCAAAACAGATGTCGGAATTAAACCCCCTCATCCGGATCAGCCCCTGATGCCCATCCTTACGGGCGGTATATTCAAGCTCAGCAGCAACATCGAGATCGGTCATGCCGACACGAATGATCTCTTTGGCACGCTGGTACACAAGATCCACCTGATCGGCGGCATCCTTCATAAGATGAATTTCATAGTGAGACTTGATCATTCTGACTGTTCGAATGAGCGGGGTTGCATCAGAGAAACCAGCGTTCGGATAAAGCGAGCGGTATCGCTCAAACAGATTAACCGGAAGAACATCCAGCTCCATCGCGATCCGCTTCGGTTCAGGGTAACCGAATTGCGCCAGGATGGCGGGTATATTTTTCATTGAGTTGAACGGCAGTACTTCCTTAAGACCGGATTCCATGCGTGCCCGACCGGCATCTTTACGAACCATGTATATCGGTTGACCTGATACCGGGACATACAGATTCCCGCTCTGGACAGTACCGGTAAAATAAAACAGATCCGCATTCTGGAGGATAATGACGGCATCAAGAGAGTTGAGTGCCATCTGTTCCTGAAGTTTTTTGCAGCGGTATTCAAGCTCGATGGCCGGAGTCAGACGCATCACATTCTCCTGTTTCTGTTTCGCAGCATGAATTATAATCCAGTTGTTTCAGTATGCAAGCGCTGACCTGAAAAAATATTATTTAGTTCACCAGCAAACAATTGACCGGTTACCTCAAATTGACTACTATCAGCCTCCCGTTACAGAGCGACTGACTATATCTTATATTACGGTGGTACCAAATTTCATGCATGCATATCCTTACACCATAACCATTTCATCGGAAAAAGGGGGCGTCGGCAAGACAACGCTCGCGACCAATCTGGCAATCTATCTGAAAGCGATGCGTGAGGATCTGCCGGTAACGTTATTCTCCTTTGACAATCATTTCACAATTGACAAAATGTTTGAGTTGCAAAAACGAGCCGAAAATACCCCCGATGTCCATGCCTTACTCATGGGAGCAAAAGCGGAAGAGATCGTACAGATTGGCCAGTATGGAGTCGGCTATATCCGTTCTTCAACCGAGTTGAGTGATATTCATGAACGATTTAAGGGCCCGATGACTCTGACCCGGATACTAGCTGAATCGGGCATTTCCGGAATCGTCATAATTGACACGCGGCCGGATCTTAACATCCTGACCCAGAATGCCCTGTATGCCGCGGATCGGGTGCTGATTCCGGTTAAAGACCTGCCCAGCCTTGATAACTGCAAGCATATTTTTGCTCTGTTCGATCAACGGGGAATCGACAAAAAATCTTTGGAGCTGATCCCCTGTCTGATTGATTCGCGTATCAAGTTTGATGGTATTTTCAAAGATCAAAAAACATTACTGCGAGCTATTGCAGGCAATCGCGGTTACCGTTGTATGGATACCTATATATCAAAAAGTCCGAAAGTCGAAAGCCTCAACACTAATCCTGATGGCAAAATTTATCCGATCCTGACTCACGCCCGCAACACTGAAGTTCATAGTCAATTCATGGAAATTACCCGAGACGTGCTCAGAAGTGTCGATGCTGCCGAAGAGACGAGAGCGTGCCTGTATCACACCTGGCTGCTCGAAAAGGAAGCCGGGAAAAGGGAACCTTTAATCCGTTCTACGTAGTTTCCATCCGGAAACTACTTGACAAGCTGCGACACGGGAACCAGCTTTACGCCCTGTCCGGCAAGTTCAGGAAGCGCCGCTGCAAGAGTTGAAATCGTTACCTGATGTGGATGGCAGATTGCTATCGCTGCTCCGTTTTTCCTGGCCAGCCTGACCGCCTGATTGAGCTGGCCAAGAATATAACCCCGCTCCTGCACATTATCGAGAAACACGTTTCTGCGCGCAGTTTTAATACCCAGTCGCTGCGCAACTCTTGTTCCCGCACTCTCCGGAGACGTTACACTATCAATAAAAAAAAGATCGTTCTTCTTCAGTATCTGAAGTACCGCCTCCATTTTTTCCTCATGCTCGGTAAATTCTGAACCCATGTGATTATTTACACCGACTGCTCCGGGAAACTGTTGCACAAACCGGGATACTCGCTCCTGTAACTCATCTGAGTTCATGGACATGAGAAGTCCGTTTGCTTCCAGACGGCGTGCCGGCCATCCCTTCGACTGCATTGGAATATGGATCATCGACTCAATATTATTCGAGACTGCATACGCTGCCACCGCCTTATCAGCGTGTAATCCGGGAATTATGGCAAAGGTCAACGGGACTTTGATTGCGGCTAACAAACTGGCCTCAGACAAACGACTGCCCATGTCATCAAAAATAATAGCCAGCCGAACCCCGGATCCCGTTTTATCACTTTCAGGAATTACTGGAGCCGACGGATAATCACTCTGTTCAGAGCGTGTATAGGGAGGAACAGCAGGGAGTTGAGGATCAATATATCCGGGTAATGCAGGCACGCCGGGTACAAGCGGCTGAACGCGGGGACTCTCCGTTTTTTGCGATGTTATTACTGTTTTTCTGGAAGAGGAAAGAAAAAAATAGCCTGATACTGCTCCTGCGATAAGAATCAGAATTGCCAGTACCGCCACGCGGGCCCCAGACGTCTTCTTCCGGGAGTTTTTTCTGGCCGATATAGCCATTATTTGCCGACAGCGATTGGTTTATTGCCACCTTTGTTCACGCCCGACTGTTGTTTCAGCAGCCAGTGGGCAACAAGAATGTAATCATCCAGATAATCCTGTATACCATCCGAGTTTACGTCGTAGGCCGGCTTGTTGTTTTTAAGGGGTTTTGCCAGCAACGTATCCAGTGCAGCAGCAGAAAGAGCAGCCAGACCTGTCTCCACAGGATTGAGCGGTGGGACGACGGCCAGAGGGACCTCGATACGTTCTCCCTTCAATATTATTGAGAGGCGTACATCAATTTTACCCTTCTGAGGCAGCGCATCAAGCTCCCATTTATTTTCTGAAATACGCCTGACTGCTTTCTGATTTGCTCCTTTAAGTGAAAATACCGGAGAATCTGATTCAGGGGGCAGAGCAACCGTAACAGTCACCAGCGACTTCCCGTCAGAGACAATTAGAGCAGGCCTCTGAACAATTCCTGTAGCTTTACCTTCACTCTCTTCAAAGAGCGGCGTAAATCCTTTCAAAGTTCTCTGCCCTTGATAATCTCGAAATCGCGCCAGAACACCCTTAATGGAATGCAGCTTTATACCAGGTGAAACAGTTTTTTTGCTAATGTCACTGGTTACGACGGATGATGCAGTTTCATTCGATTCTGATGAAGGGGGTTGTGAATATTGCTGCAGTGACTCGGTTTGACTATCGCTACTATTTTCTGGTTTCTTTGATTCACTTTTTTGTTCCTGCTGTTGCTGTGTATCTGGAAAACGTATTGATCCAGTATAGACAGGCGTAAGTGCACCTGCAGTCGTCCCTGTTGTTGCACCTGCTGTTGCACCTGTTGTTACACCTGTTGTTGCACCAGTTGTTGTTCCGGAGGTTGCGGAGTTATCACTGCCGGATTGTGCAGCCGAAGAACCGGCAGCATTCACGTCAATTATCGGAGTCACTGTCACCGGCACCTGTGTGTACGACTGTGAATATACTGACGCCGTAAAACTTTTCAACTTCGCTTGCGCTCCGGCTTTAAGAGTGAAAGATATGCGTGCCAGTTCGCCTGTACCTTTTATAGCACCGGACGAAATAAACACGATTCTGATTTGTCCGGGAGTGCTGATATTCTGATCCATCATGGCACTGGCGGTCAGAGTTCCGGATTTCACTTGAGGGCTTTCAAGAGTACTGACATCGTACGAAATCGACAGCTCCATTCCGGAAGATTCCGGCAAATCCGTGGCAGTAATTGAATAGGTAGATGGTCCCGTCAGAGCAATAGTGACAGGAGTTGCCGCCTCGCCATAGTCAGAGGCGGCAACTAGTACGGCCAACAATAACAGTGTCAGGATATAGCGCAGATTACGCATGGCGTAACGAGTAACTTTCATATTCGTTACTTTTCATTGCCCATCGATTTAATCAGTTCCCACCCTTTGAGAAGGTCGAGTGCCCTGAGCACCTGATAATCGATTTTCAGATTGTCTTCCAGTTTAGTTGGAACTTTCTCCGCTTTATCATCTTTCTTGTCACTTTTTTTCTCATCTTTTTTTGCAGTACCGGCAGCGGTTTTGTCTTCAGTTTCGAAATGGTTCTCCAGATCTTTTTCACGCAGATGCAGGGAATCTTTTTTGGCAGTAGATTTAGGCAGTTCAACTGCTTCGACCACGATATCGGGCGTTATCCCTTTTGCCTGAATTGAGCGCCCCTTGGGTGTGTAGTAACGGGCCGTTGTTAAACGAAGTCCGGAATCATCGGACATCGGAATAATGGTCTGTACCGACCCCTTGCCAAAACTCTGGGTTCCAAGAATAATCGCCCGTTTATGATCCTGCAAGGCTCCTGCAACTATCTCCGACGCGCTGGCGCTGCCGCCGTTAATAAGGACCACGATCGGATAGTTGGGTTCCTTGTTTCCTTTCCTGGCGATAAACTGAGATTTAGAGTCTTTTTCACGTCCTTCAGTATAGACAATCATCTGCCCTTCAGAAACAAAATGATCGGCAACCCTGACAGCCTGATCGAGCAGCCCGCCTGGGTCATTACGCATATCCAGCACCAGACCCTTAAGCTCACCTTTGAATTCTTCCTTCATAGTCCTAAGTGCCTTCACGAGGTCATCATCGGTCTTTTCCTGAAACTGAGCAATACGCACATAGCCATACCCGCCATCCATCAGGCTGAACCGGACACTTCTGACCTGAATAATGTCACGAACAAGCGGGAACTCTTTCGGCTTATCAAAGCCCTCACGCATAATGGTCAGGATTACTTTGGTGCCTTTTACACCGCGCATACGCTTGACAGCATCGTTGATATTCAAATCTTTGGTGAATTTGTCGTCTATTTTGAGAATCATGTCACCGGGCTTGATTCCGGCTTTGAATGCAGGCGTATCCTCAATTGGTGAAATGACTGTCAGAACACTGTCCTTGATGGAAATTTCTATTCCCAACCCTCCAAACGCCCCTTTTGTATCAATTTTCATCTCTTTATATGTATCGGGAGGCATAAACGAACTGTGCGGATCGAGCGACGAAAGCATTCCGTTAATAGCGCCATATATCAGTTTTTTGGTGTCAACTTCTTCAACGTAGCTCTTTTTGATAATTGACATAACGTCTGTAAAGAGCTCGATTGATTCGTAATCACTCCCCTTTGCTTCCGCTGAGCTGTGACGCTGGGAACTGAGAATAAAGATAGATAGTAAAACTGCAATAACTGCAAAACCAGTGATTATTTTTGATTTTTTACTGCCGGGCACACTCATTTGTTTCCTCCGCAAATTTAATATAACACTCTTGCTCGTTTTCAGCGAACCCATCCGGCAGGATCGACCGGTTTGCCTTGATGGCGGATTTCAAAATACAAAATACTCCCTTTACTTGAATCAACATCACCCACCGTACCGATAGTTTCATGTCGGGTGACTTCTGCGCCGACTTTCTTTGTCAGTCTGGACGCATGGGCATACAGGGAAAAATAACCGCCGCCGTGATCCACAACCATCATATTACCAAAACCTTTGAAATAATCTGCAAAAATAACGGTGCCTTCGTAAATTGTCTTGATTTCGGTTCCGGATACGGCAGAAATCGATAACCCTTTACTGAAGGTAAACGAATTAAATTCTGCGTGTTTATGTTTCCCGTATGATTCAATGACCTCTCCCCGAACCGGAAGAGACATTCTCCCTTTTTGCGAAGCAAAGCCGCGATCCGGCACCGGTGGCAACTCGGCAAGCGGCTTCAGTTTGCTTCCCGGTGCTTCGTGACGGGAGGAAAGCTTGCGACGGCTTAATGCTTCAAGTCGGGTAATCATTGCCTGCAACCGGGAAGCATTAGCCTGTAACTCCTTCAAGGAGGCTTCATAGCTTTTGCGATCCTGACGCACTTTACCAAGATAGGCGGCCTTCTTGCTTTTTTCTTTTTCAATCTCACGTTTTTTCTCTTCGATACCGGTCATGATACGTTCTTTCTTTAACGCATCACGCTCCAGTTCTGATTTAAGACTCTTTAGTTGATCAATTTTTTGATTATATTCAACAAAAATTCGCTTGTCATTTTCAAGAATCGATTTCATGTAGCGAATATTTTCAGCCAGTTGCGGAAATGATTCTGCAGAAAAAAACATCCGCAATGCGCCAAGTTCACCCGCTTTATATAATGATGACAAACGACGCTCGATTTCCAGTCGTTTATGATTTGCCTCTCCGGTCACTTTATGAATTTCACGGCCAGTACGATCCAGGCTGGACTCAACACCGCGAAGATCAATACTCAGGCGACCTAGATCGGCTTCCTTCTGTTCCAGATTACGCAGGATCTCCCGAAGTTCTGTAGAAATAACCGCTTCAACCTTGCGGGTCTTGGTGATAAGCTGTTTTTTAACCTTGATTTCCCGCTTGACTCCGCTCAGTTCATCTTTGGGATTTTCTGCGCAGGCCACCGATGCTGCCACCATCAACCATACAGATATACCTGCAACTCGCTTCATCAATCAAGCACTGATAAAGCGTTTAAGTGAAGTAAGACTTCCAATGAACCCGAGCAGTGCACCGGCAAACAGAATACCTCCGACATATTCAAGAGGGAGGAAATTCAGCCCGGAAGTAACGGGATTAAAGGTAATAAAACCACCGGCATTGTGGAGAAACGCTTCATACAAACCAAACAGCAATACGATGGAAAGCGAGGAGCCGACAATCCCCTGTATCAAACCCTCCAGAAGAAACGGAGCCTTGATGAAAAAACTGGTAGCCCCGACCAGTGACATGACTTCAAGTTCATCACGACGTGAGTAAATGGTGAGTTTGATCGTATTAGATACGATAAAGATCACGGCTATCACCAGAAAACCACCCAGCAGAGCGCCGAGCAGACGCATGAAGTTCAGAAAAGAATTAAAGCGGCGTACCCATTCCTCACCGTATTGTACCTCGGTAATGCCGGGAATACGCTTAAGGTCGGTGACAAAGTTTTCAACTGAAGCCGTCTCCCTATGGGAACGTTTCAGCGATATCTCGAAAGACGTTGGAAGTACCTCTGCCCGCACCCCCTCCAGTAGGGTGTCCTGACCGCGTAATCGGCTCTTGAACCTTTTTAGGGCCTCATCGCGAGTCACATAACTGACGCGCGATACCCCGGAAAGTGCAGTAATTTTTTCACGTAAAATACTCCGGTCCTGGGGTGCTAATTCCTTGTCAAAATAGACGGTTACCTGAACCCGTTCACTCCAGTTTTCAGCGGCATTTTCAAGATTCACAAAAACAAGCAGAAACAGGGAAACAATCAGCAGCGCAAGCGTGATCGTCCCTATTGTCACCACATTGACGAAAACGTTCTGACGGATATTGGTGAGCGCCCGGAAAAGAAAAAAACCTGCTCTCCCGCCAAAACCGTCACCTGAAAGCGTCGGACGCTTAAAGGATTTTATCGTCGCCGGCTGTTTCTTTTTCCACTTGTTCAACGACTTCCCCTTTAATTAACGTTACGAGTCGCTTGTGACTCTGTTCGATCAGTCGGCGATCATGAGTCGCTACCACCACAGTTGTACCACGAATATTTGCCTCTTTGAATATGGTGAGAATCTGGTTCTTGTTGGCATCGTCAAGATTTCCGGTCGGCTCGTCCGCCAGCAGGATTTTCGGATCGTTCACCAGAGCCCGGGCCAAAGCCACACGCTGCTGTTCTCCTCCGGAAAGGCGTTGGGTAACAAGATTATATTTTGACTCAATCCCCATCTGTTTAAGAATGTGCATGGTTTTCTTGCCGATATCCGCCCTGCCCCATCCCAGAACTTCCAGCGTTATGGCAACATTTTCAAAAACAGTACGATTCTGCAGCAGCTTGAAGTCCTGAAAAACAACTCCGATTGAACGACGCAGGAGGGAAATCTGGGATGGCGCCATGCGGGTAATATTCTGTCCATCGATCAGAACCTGCCCGCGATTTGGAGTAAGTGCGCCATACAGAAGGCGCAACAGTGACGTTTTTCCCGCACCCGACGGCCCGGTCAGAAAAACAAACTCCCCTTTGCCGATTTTGAGGTTGATATTATTCAGTGCCGAAGCGTCCTGTTGATAGGCCAGCGTCACGTTATGAAGTTGAATCATATATCACCACACATTGTAGGCTGTCCCATCAGAACCGATACGATCGGAACCACTATGCACATCTGCAGGAGGCCCGGTTGCCGCGGTACTGGGTCCCGAACCCTGTTGTGCTGAAGGGACAAACACCCAGGTTGTACTGCTACCGGTAAATGGATCTTTAGGAATCTCCCGAAGATACTTCTTCTCCTTCAGTTCATCGAGCGAATCCGGATATTTACCCTGATCCGCATTAAATTGATCAATAACTGATCTGAAATTATACAGATTTTCCCTCAAAACCGCTTCACGCGCTTTTATGATACCCCACTGGTAGTTCGGCACGGCGATAGCGGCCAGTATTCCGATGATCGAAACAACAATCATCAGTTCAATCAACGTAAAACCACCACAATCACGGTTGCGGTGAAGTTTTCTGGTGGTCATTTTGATGTAATTTGCTTTGAGTGATTTCACATTTTTACCATTCTTTATACTTAGTACCATCTAAGGCTATCCCATCTTGCGGGGCATATACATCATAGACATCGTCACCACACCAGGTTGAAGAGCCTGGTTCATCTTTGTAGCACCGCAGTTCCCAACCCCATTTTTTTTCGTCCTCCAAACTCTTCGGGTCCAACGGGTTCAAAACTTTTCGACGCAATAATTTGACTTTGCCCGGATTAGCCTTATCTGGATTATCAATTCCGTCAACCAATTCCTGAAGGTTTTTAGGAAATCCATTTCCCGGGCTTACGTTGTTGGGAACCTTGTCATATATTTTTTTGCAGTCATCAATAGCAATGCGAATAATGCGAAGGTTCCTCCGCAATTCAATTTCCTTTGATCTTACTGCAGTATTTCTTATTAATGGCATTACTCCTGCGGCAAGAATACCCAGAATAGTAATTGTCACAATCAATTCGATGAGCGATAGCCCTTTGTCTGTTCTTACATAGCGAAACATATCATCTCGTACTTGATTATAATGGTCGCTGCCTGACACCATGTTGGTCAATCACAGTAAAAAAACCGACAATCGTGAGATCTCTTTGCATATGTGCCAGTAGTATTAAACCACTCTGCTCCGGGGTTTCAAGGCCAGTTCTAAAATAAACAACCCCGGCAGGCCTTGACTGCCGGTATTTAAAAAGCAGTTCACCGTAATCCCGGTCAAATGTCAAAATAACCATACTTTTGTTACAGGCGAGTGCAAGCACTTCACTGTCAGCAATCCCAGGTGACATCTCTGCAATACTCTCAACGGCAAATCCCGCATTTTTTAAAACAAATACACTGCTTCGAGGGTAGTTTTCATTCGCAAGAAAAACAGGTTTCATGCGGCATCACGATATGGAGGATACAGGTTTTCCTGTTTCATACACTCGGCAGTAAACAAAAGTACCGCTCTCAACGACATCTTAGTGAGATGAGGGTAATTTTCAAGAATCATTGATTCCGTCCAGCCTTCAGCATACAAATCGAGAATAAAAGAAACTGAAATCCGCGTCCCTTTGATCACGGGCTTTCCAAGAAGTACTGCGGGGTCTGAGTGAATATACTCATTCCACTGCGCCATAATGTTTCTCCTTTTGCTCATAAGTTGACGCTGCCCTGAACAAAGAAACAGCCTTACCAGCCTTCATGATATGCCCTATAAATCTTTGAATGATCATTTTTTTTGTCTGCGATAAATTGCCACTGACTATATTTGGTCATTTGACTACCTAAATTAGAGGGCGATGTTGAAGGTCCGCCCGGAGTCGCGCCACCGACAGCTTGCGGAACGTTACCCATTCTCATGGTGCCGCCTATGGTTGGCGCAACACTGGTTGAGCCCATGTTTTCAAGTGCGGTGTCTTTGAAGTCAGTCCTAAACGGGTTTTCATCACTTTTACTGGCAACACCGATTATGCCGCCTTGACTCGCGGGATTCACCGTGACTACCCCATTTACATTAGTGCCTCTGATAATTGTCCACTCCTTTCCAGTCATTGGATCCTGATATATCTTTAACTTTGCACAATCAGGGGCACATTTCTGGTTTTTTTCATCAACCACATCGGCATAATTCTGGGGTAAAAATTTAATCTTCGTAAGTGAATATGGATCCTGCAGCAAATCTTTTAAATCCATTATCGGATGCCGAGGCTTACTGCCTGGTTTAGGATAATTCGGATTGTTCCAGTTCTCTATAGCTTCCTTGATCTGGCTTCCTCTGAAAAGCAGCTCTTTCTCCTGCTCCCGCTGCTTGATTGTCTTCCAGGACTGCCCCACCATGCCGAGCATGATTCCCATGATCATCACAAGCGTAAGAGCCAAAATGTAAGTAAAACCATTTTGATTCGTGAGGATCTTCATCAACGAATATCCACCGCCGTACTGAAAGGGAGAATGTTCAGAACCGTGCCGTATGACGTTGTAAAAGCGGTATTTCTAAAGGCAAAACTTGCCGGGCCCTGATTCTTTGCACGGAAAGATGCCACTGCCAGGACACCGCCGCCCGATACGCCACTGTTTCCGGGTGCCCGCAGTAGTGAAACCGTCACCGTACCTGAGGCAGCATCTGTCGTGCTGCTGAACGTCGTTGTTTTGCCGTCCTTTTTCATAAGTGGCCCTTCAGACATCGCCACAAAATCGACAAAAACAGGATCGTAGGTAAGAACAAACGGGGCTTTGGCAAGATCCGTAACATCGCTGATCTTTATATCCAGAGAAAACTGCTGACCAACAGTGGTCGAAGCAGGGGCGACAATCTGCAGAAGGCTGCGCTGAACCGGAGCAGGGGTAGTAATGAGAGCGGCAGAAGGTGCAGGAGTCTGTTTATCAGCAGATACAGGAACTGATTGCGGCAGAACTTGCGGCACTGGCTGAGTTGAGGGTACCGCCTGAACAACCGTCGGCGGCGCTCCGGGAACGACAGGAATTGTTTTTTTAACCGCAACGGGAGCAGCTGTTTTCTTTTCAACTCCTTTAGGTGAGGCATCTCCTTCGAATACCGGCTCAAGATCAAATGAGGACATCGGCCGGACAAGGGATGGATGATCCTCCTTACCTGATCCAAACGAAGCAAGGCCGGGGAGCGGCACCGGAATTCCCCTCACCAGCCGGGGGGTTATCGCCAGAATCAGCTCGGTTTTATCTTTGGATACATTCGAATTGGTGAACAGCGACCCGAGGACCGGTATGTCACTTAACAGCACAAGTTTTGTTTTGCTGTCACTGTTTGACCTTTGTATCAGCCCGCCGATAACGCTTGTTTCACCGTCCTTCAGACTGAGTACGGTGTCAATATTCCGTGTGCCGATGGTTACAACGGTCGTTAAACCGTCCGAACCTACTTTATCTTTGGTCAGAATCGAACTGACTTCAAGACTAAGTTTTATGGAGATTTCGTTATTAAGCAGTATGGTCGGTTCAGCGTTGACTTTGACACCGACGTCAACATACTGAACGTTGACCTGTGATGACGTGCCAGTGAACGTAGTTGTAGTAATCGGCACCCGTGTCCCGACATTAAATTTGGCTTTTTCCTTGTTTTTTACCCTGATCTTCGGATTTGACAGCACTTCACCATTAGCAAGAGTTTTAGCCAAATTAAACGTGGCGGAGGGTACGGTCAAAAAGCCGCTAAAACCCTTCGAGGTGAAAGCCTTTACAAGATTATTTATCAGAGCAGGAGTAGTTGTTGTAGTGGCAGTACCTGTAGCAGGAGTTGTCGTTGCCGCCGTCAACGATGACGCAAAAGGCTGACCTGCTGAATTGTATGCTCCCAGCTGAACTTTATTATCACTCAGCAGCAGCCCGATATTTTCAAAGTTATTGTCGGTGACTTCCATTACTTCAACATCCAGAACCACTTCAGCTTCAGGCATATCATTGGCATCAAGAATTTTCTCCACAACTGCAACAACATCTTCCGTATCACGGATAACTATCGAGTTTGAATCCTCATTCACATACGCTTTGCGTACCTGAATCATGGTACGGATCAGGTTGATGGCTTTTTTTGCGTCCATATAGTTGAGGTGAAACGTGCGCAGAACCATATCTTCATACTGCTTGCTCTTATCCGGTGAATTCTGGAAAATCAGCACAGTCGATTCATTGAGATTTTTCGTACTGAGTTTGTTCATGTTGGTGAGCAGGTCAAGTGCCTGCTGAAACGTGGCATTTTCAAGAAAAATGGAAACCGGAGTGTCCTTGATGCCTTCATCAAAAATAAAGTTAATCCCCGAAAGCTGCGTCAGGATAGTAAAAACATCCTTCATCTTGGCTTCCTTGAATTTAAGGGTAATCGGTTTGCCGGACTTCATGCGAAGTTCAAACCCTTCCAGTTTACTCTTGCGCAGTAGCGTGATTCGACTAAGTGCTTCCTGATACTCCGTATTTTTTGGAAACAGTTCTGCCGCTCTGATGTATTGCCGATGGGCATCCTTCAGCTTGTTCCCTTTTTCAAAAACACTCCCCTCCTGAAACGCCAGTTGCGCATCTTTGAATCTGGTCGAAATCTCCACCTGCTGCCTGAAACGATCCTGGGTTGGATCTATACCCTGTGCAGCCTGAAACTCCGGCAGCGCAGCAATATGATTCCCCTGTGCCGCCAGTTCCATCCCCTGCTTGAACCTCTGATCAGCCGCTTTCACGCGATTTTTCAGAAAACGGATTCGAGGTTCATTAACCGTCGGATCGCTTTTAAAAGAATCGGCATAACTGTACATTGCCTCTTCAAATTTGCCCTCTGACTCAAGTTTTTCTGCAGCATTGAAAGATTTGGCAGCCGGAGAGGCACAGGCAGAAATAAGACCGAATATCAGCAATAAAAAAATATGTGAAGTCGTGTTCAGGTAGCGCATTGCGTGCGTCTCCTCGGAATAAATTGTTTATTTGGCTCTGGAAAGCGGCCGGTTTTCTATCAATGGAATGACCATTTCATCACCGGTATCGGTGACTGTCAGCGTTAATGCTTGATCTGAAATATCAGTTGCCTCGTATCGTCCGGCAAATTTATCTCCTTTTTTTACCACCAGTATATCCTTGTCTTTTGCCAGAAAAATAGTTTTTACCGAACCGCTTTTTAAAAACCCCAGAAACGTAAACCGGGCCAGCGGGGCAGCTTCAGGCTGAGTAATCACCTGCGAGACAGGGGGTACCGGAACTTTTGGAGGAAGCGGCAGTATCGCAACGGCCTGTTGCTTGACAACTTTCATCTCATCAACAAAAACAGGTTTAAAAATATTTCGGCGATACCCTTTGAATCCGGCCACTTCCGTATCAAGCAGACTGAGCTTTAGCCTGGTGCCGTCATCTGCCTCACGGGTGGCTCTACCCGCAATGGTCACTACCGGTTGAGTCTGCTGACCTGTTTTGTAGGTCAAGGTACTGACTGTTTTGGTTCGCGGCATTGCGTTGTAACTCCAGATTACGGCAATACCGAATAGTATCAGCAGGATGAACAGAATCAGTCGTTGACGATTCATACACCCTCCCGGAGATACACCGTAATGAGCAGATTCATAGTAACTTTCTCAACAAAAAGATCGTTGTTTGCAAAACTGACGGTATCGACCACCAGCAATTCCGGATTATCCTGAAGATCGGCAAGGTAACTTTTAACTGCCGCATAACTGCCATTGGCAGAAAACGACAATTGATAACTAAGCAGCTTTTCTTCCTTAAGTTGAACCGGTTTATAGCTGATTGTGCCAATTTCTACCGCATTGCCTGCTGCCGTTTCAAGCAAATCACTCAGTACTCTGGCAAAGTACCTCTTTTCCGGAATAGCAGCATTCAGCGTTTCGAGGTCTGCAGAACCTTGTTGATAAAGGGTTACAGCATCGACCTTCCCACTTCTGGCGACCTGATGACGCAGGTTGCTCCACTTCGATTGCAGTTCTGACAGCAAAGGGCGTTGGTAGACGGAGATAACAGCACCCAGGATCACATTGAGCAGAAGCAGTGCCAGAATTATGCTTAGAATACGCCACTTTTGACGGACTATTTCTAATATATACGGTAGTATCAATTCAGTACCTTGCAGGTGATCGCAAATTGTACGCCGCGACCTCGCTCACCTATAACCATATTTTGATGGGATAGTAATAGAACATTTGTAAAGTTTTTCGATGATTCCAGCTTTTCAAGATATTGTTGTACTACTTTAAAAGAGCGGGCACGCCCCTCCAGTTTCCACTGATCAGGTTTTTTTTCGAGAGAGAGAGATGTCAACGATAACCCTTCCGGTGTGACATTTTCAAACAATTCAAGCAGACTGAGCCAGTTTGTGCCCTTACGTTCAATAATTTCATTATAGAAACGTATACGTGACTTCTGGCGACTGAAATCAGCTTCGGTAATGCCGTTCGGTCTGGCTCCGAGTTTGCTTTGAATTTCAGAAATATCAGCGCTCAGTCGACCCAGTTCACCCATATTCGATGACATTCGAATGACACTCCAGACTGCAAAGACGACTAGTGCCGCAATAAATATGTATGCAAACCTGTTAATGACACGATGGTCAAGATAGGTGCGTGTTGCAAGATTAATAGTGAAACGCATTAATAACTCCTCAAAGCCGCGCCAATTGCAGCCGTGCAGGGGAATAGACGCGCCTGATCCCCAGGCGCAGAATTTCCCGGCGTTATCGCACCCTTTGTTTCAAGCAGAATCGGCGTTAAGCCGGTCGCTTCAGCGATCATCTCCTGAAAATTCTGAGCAGTCTCAGGTGGTGCTACACAAAAAACCTTTTGCACAACCCGTTCAGGAAATCGTTCTTTGTACACCAGCAGAGAACTGTTTATTTCCATATATAACCGGTTGTCAGTAACTGAGGGGCCGGAAAGGTCCTTATTGCGTATAAATTCCGGGATCCCTTGTGCAAAAGCCACAATTGACAACGTATTGCCGTAAAATGAAATCAGTATGCAATCATCCTGAAGTGACAGGCGACGATCAAAAAGACGGCATATATTGAATGTATTACAATCAATACGAGCAGGTGAAAGTCCCGCTTTGGTAATCAGATCTTCATATTGAGAAATGACTGAGCGTGATGCCATTGCCACAAGAAGCGCCAAATCACCATTTTCCCGCACCGCCAACTGTTGATAATCCAGTTTGGTATCCGCACTGTCAAACGGTATGCTCTTCTTCAACTTCCAGCGGATGAGATCCAAAGCTTCTCCACGGCTTTTGAAACGTCCTTCAAGATCAAGCAACATGATCCTGCAAGTCGCATCAGACAGGGACACTGCAACCCGCTGTGATTTGCACAGCAACATACTGTAGGCAGATTTCAATCCTGCGACAAACGCATCAGGATTAATGACATTCTGCTCTCGCAGTGAGACCTGTAATGTGAATGGAGAAAATGCGGCTTGGGCTACCCGCTCAACACGTGGTGAAGCGGCAGAACCGCCGGGCAGGACACACACAACACCATGCTCGTTTATTTCAACTCCGATTGGATTACTGGCAAAAAACATGACGTATCCTGTTCCGGTCACTCAACAAACGTGACGCGGTTAATCTCCTTGAGTGTCGTGATACCGGCCGCCAGTTTCTCTTCAGCAGAATCTCGCAAAAACATGACTCCGGCTTCACGGGCAGCCTTTTTAAGATGAGTCGCGGGAACTTTGGCAATTATGAGATCACGAATCTGGTCATTCAACTCCAGAAGCTCAACAATGGCCACACGACCTTTATATCCGGTACCATGGCACTCATCACAACCATGCGCTTCATACAACGTCATCCCCCTGAAACGTTCCGGATCCACACCACCATCAATCAACTGCTCATCACTGTACTGTATCGGGCGGCGACAGGCGACGCACACTTTCCTCACCAACCGCTGTGCCAGGACACAGTTAAGGCATGACACAAAATTATAGGGGTCAATACCCATATGGATAAAGCGACCGATAACATCAAAAACATTGTTGGCATGAACCGTTGTGAATACAAGGTGACCAGTGAGAGCCGACTGGACAGCGATCTGGGCTGTCTCGGAATCCCGTATTTCTCCGACCATAATTTTATCCGGATCATGGCGCAATATTGAGCGTAATCCTTTGGCAAAGGTCAGCCCTTTCTTTTCATTAACCGGGATCTGAAGCACACCGCGCAGCATATATTCGACAGGATCTTCAATCGTGATGATTTTATCCTCACCGGTATGAATCTCGGTCAGAGCGGCGTAAAGTGTTGTTGTTTTACCGGAACCGGTAGGACCTGTCACCAGAACCATTCCATAGGGTTCACGGATTTTTCTCCGCAGCCGTTTGATCTCCCGACCACTGATGCCGAGGTTTTCCAGTGTCAATCCCTTCAGATCACTGGCGATACTCTCCTTGTCAAGAATACGGATTACAGCATCTTCACCCAGTGAGCTTGGCATAATCGAGACACGGAAGTCGATCGATTTTTCTCCAAAGCGAATTTTAAACCGACCATCCTGGGGAACGCGGCGTTCTGAAATATCAAGCTCACTCATAACTTTAAGACGGGATATTATCGGAGCCTGAAAATGCAGATCGATTGTATCGTTCGCTTTATACAGCACGCCATCGATACGATATTTGATATCTACCCCATCAAGACCGGTTTCAATATGAATATCGCTCGCTCTGCGGCTAAGAGCGTCCAGAATAGTAGTATTTATCAGTTTTATGATCGGACTGGTATCATCTGACAGGGTTTCAACTGACAACACCTCTTCACCACGGTCGGTTTCCTTGACTAACTGGAGCATAAAATCTTCAGAAACTTCCCGTAGAACGCGACGCGTACCCTCACCGGCTTTTGTTACCACAGCGATCGCTGAGTCGGATGCAATCCGGATCTGAACTTTGCGGTCAAGCAGCAGCTCAAGTTCATCCAATTTAACGACGTCGGACGGATCAGAAACCGCGACAACAATACTATGCGAATCTATTTCCAGTGGCACAAAATGAAAACGATAAATAGCATCCGGCGGTAATTGATTGAGCAGATCCGAGTCCATCTTGAAATTTCGCAGATCCACATATTCAAGGCTGAACTGCTCTGCAAGCGCTTGTGCCAGGTCTTCTCCGGTAATATAACCTTCGTGAACTGCAATTTCGCCAAAGCGCTGCCGGGTTGTTATCTGTCTGTCAATAATTATCGGGATCTGATCGGGATTCAGGCTTTCCCGTTCAATCAGAATAGTGCCGATATTTTTTCTTCTGAATGATTTCATAGTAATTTCATCCTACCGTACCGCCAAGTTTGAAAATAGGAAGATACATCGCGATAATAATTGTACCGATCACAACACCCATAACAAGCATGATAGCCGGTTCAATGGCGGTTGTCAGCAGATGCATCCGCTCCTCAAGTTCATCTTCCAGATAATTTGATATATCAATCAACATATCTTCGAGTGACCCGGTGGTTTCGCCGACACCCAACATACGCAGTGCCAATGGCGGCATGATATGAATACGTTCAAGCGCAACCGAGAGCCGTCCACCTTCTTCAATATAACGGACCGCTTCGAACAGGCGTTTCTCCATAAACACATTGTCTAAAGTCCCGATCGACATGCGCAGTGATTCGATGATCGGAATACCGCTGCCCAGAACAGTTGCCAGGGTACGGGTAAACCCGGCCACCGCATACTTGGTAAAAACATCTCCGGCAACCGGAACAGTCAATTTAAAACTATCGATCGCATATCGGCCCGCTTCGGTGTTTTTCCACGATCTGAATGCTGCAAGCAGAGCAATACAACCGATGATGCCGAATATAAAATATCGTCTGAGCAGCGAAGTGAATGTAATTAACAACTGAGTCAGCGCGGGAAGCTGAGATCCTGAGTCGGTGTATACCTGGCTGAAGGTCGGCACGACAAACACCAGTAAAAGTGTAATCGCAAGAAAGGCAAAAACGACAAGAATGGCCGGATAAAAAACTGCAGCTACAATTTTTTTTCGGAGTGAACCAACTCTCTTAAGGTACTCAATATAGCGGCGGATGGTTTGGGGAAGGTCGCCGGTCCGCTCACCCGCACGAATGGAAGCAACGTAGAGATAGGGAAAAGCCCGGCCATGCTTTTCCATCGCAACCGACAATGCCGCGCCGGCCTTTACGTCTTCACGTACCTGTACCAGTACTTCGTATAACGCACCGGAATCATGGCGTTCCAGAATAGCATCGAGCACCTGCATGATCGGCATACCGGCCTTGATCAGCACGAGCATTTCCTGATTAAAGGTTAAAAGAGCCCGGTTATCAATTTTTTTGCGTCTGAGACCCTTGTCAAAAAGAAACTGAAACGGCTTCTTCTTGACTTCAAAAACAAAAAAGCCCTGATCCTCAAGATTATTGCGTAAAACGCTACTATCTGCAGCCTCAAAATCTCTGATGAGAATTTTACCGTCGGATGCACCGATTTTGCAGGAATAAAGCGCCATAACCCTTATTTAGTACCATAAATGTCAAAATATAAAAACATAAAACCACAGACTAGACGGCCTGTGGTTTCAGTTATTAAAATTATGTTACTTTTATCGCGTTATATATTGTGGCAGGAGATACACAGCGAGTTGACGGGTGCTCTCAGAAGTTTACGCTGCAGTCGCACATCGTCTGAAGTAACGTGCACATTATGGCACGTTGTAGCACACGTGATTGTCCCATCACCGGCAAGGGGAAGATTCTGAAGATTAAACTCAGGTTTTTTCCCCACGCCGTGACCAATGCCAACTCCAAAAAAACCACCGGCATGAGTGGGTTTAACGGTATGGCATTTAAGGCATACCTGATTCAGGTCATCTTTTAATTCTCTTTTAGTCGATCCAGATGTAAACCAGCCACGCAACTTTTCTGCCGATGCAACGTGGCATATTGAGCAATCGCCCGTTTCAGAATGAAGGGTGGCCGAAACATTCCCGGCCAGACAGACGCTACCGGATATAAAAAAAATTGTCACCGCGTTTGAAACTATTTTACGAGCATGAAATCGCATAAATTATGCTTCCTGTCAGTAAGACTTCGGATTGTGATCAACGCCGTGGCATGTCAGCCAACACTCGCCATGGAACGTATACGTTCCCTTCTCGACAAATTTAAGTTTTCCGGTTGAACTTTCAGTTACGAATTCGCGGTTAAAACGAATTAAATACCGATTTTCTACACTGCCATGTGACGAATGACAGGTGTAACAAGATGTTCCGCCACCCTTGAAGTTACGTTCACCGGTAATATGCCGGGAGTGTGATATGAAACTTTCATTCCCCAGAATGCTCGATCTTTTGTGGCATTTATAACAGATCCCGTACGCAAAGCTGCTTTCCACAATATTATCACCGGTTGAATAATTGTCCGTGAGCAGCCCCTGATATCTGGAACCATGCGGGCCACGCGGTGAAGTGGGATCATCACTACTGTGACAGTCTGCGCATTTCAATATCGAAACATCACTTGGTGAGCTTTTCTTTTCCCGGTATGGGCGTATAAGACTGATGACTGCCAGATTTTTTCCTTCACCTTCTATCGGATGAAATGAAGGGTTGTTAATTGAAAATTCAATTCGCTTGTTTGTTGATTTTACGGGAAGGTTGGCACTGTCGGAATGACAGAGGTAACAAAGCTCATATTCTTTGGTGATCTGAGTATTGAAGTTTCCGATCTTCTTTCCTGCAATTCCGGCAAAAGGAGAACCGTAACTCGATGTGTGTGGTTTATGACAATCGTTACAATCGGCATGTCGAGGCATATTCTGATCAGTTTCCGGCAAAACTTCGCGAGGGGAATGCTTTCCGGCACTCGTTTTGAGTTGATGAGAATAGTTTTTCCCCAGATCCGGAACCACATTTTTCGGAGAGACTCCTGGCGCCATAATCCCGATCATGGATGTATAATTCGGGCCGTGACAAAGAAGACAACGCTGGACTCCCCCGCCATACTTGAAATCAAATCCGAGGTGGCAGGCAGCGCAACCTGTCTTAATATATCTTTCTTCCAGATGAGTCGCGGCAAAAACGGGAAGGCTCATTGCGGCAACAGACACGATTATATACACAAAAGAATATAGCGACCGGCTTTTCATATCAGTATCCTGTAATTATCATGGATAAATTTTAGGCGGCCATGGTGCATAGACACCCGGGGCACTCATAGCGTGACATACTTTACAGACAGACCCGGTATCCTGTGTCGCTGTCGTATTTGTACCGTGATATACCCAAAACGGTGCAACTTTCCTTGTATCGGTTCCATTATTACATGTAGCCAGAGCGCCGCCACTTGCATAGCATGATGTCTCTTCAGACTGGTTCTGATGTGGATCATGACAAGTAGTACACTGCATCCAGCCATTACTGTTTTTATTGGTATCAAACAACTTCACTTTGTTGACACCTGACATCGCACTTGATTGCGGCATAAACCGGTATGTCACGGGAAGACCGGAAAGTACAGAACCAGTTTGACTCCCTGAATTAAATCCGGTCAAATAAACGAATGAAACCGGATGATGACCCGACAGCATTTTATTTGTTGCCGGCGCAAAGCTTGCAAGACCGGAAATCACGTCAGTAACCATAAAAATTTCAGGCCCGTTAAATACAACACCAAGCTTTGAAACACCATCATGACAGCTCAGGCATAGCTTTGACGAGCCATTTGGCTGGGCCCCGACACCATATTGTGCATTGGCAATATGCCGGATATTGAGTGTAGACGATGTATAACGCTGAAAATTTTGCATTGAAAACGACCGGTTCCAGAGGGGAGCCTGTCCGACCACATTGGCACTGTGCGGCGTATGGCAGAATATACATATCTGCTGGCCGCGGGGGTTGTTTGCTGCGTCATTGGTTGCCTTATACAGAAAACCCGGGATCGTATTAGAAGCCGACAGATTGTGTCTGTTTCCAGGCGCTGAAACCAGGGGGCCCGGCGCAGTCGCATCGGACTGATAGGCAAGCGATACCAATAAAACGGTTACGCTTGCTACTAATAGTACTGTTTTACCGGAAACATTCATTTCTGCACCTTCTCCTTCAAATACTGATAAATCTGTATACGGTTATTAAATGTATCTGAAATATAGATCCGGTCATTCCGATCTATAAAAATCCCGCTTGGGAGCATGAATTCACCTGGCAAAGTTCCCTCCTGGCCGACATACAGCAAAAGATCACCCTTCTGGTCAAAAATCTGAAAATTACCGAATATTGAATCGATAACGTAAAGATTCTGATCGCTGTCAAGCGCCACTCCTTTTGGGCGGGCAAAAAACCCGGGTACATCACCAATCTGCCCCTGACTCCTGACATATCTATTTTGTGCATCAAATACCCTGACAGTGAAATTCATGGTATCAGTAACATATACATTATCCTGTTTATCCACCGCAAGATAAGTCGGCCTGCTGAATGACTCCGTAAAATCAGTTCCGGCAAGTTCCCCTTTAAAGCTGTCATCTTTTCCAAAGATAAAAACTTTATGTGCCAATGCGTCGGCAACAAGCCTGTCTCCATTGCTTCTCAAAGCAATTCCAGCCGGGCGGCGCAACGTGCCTTTACTATCGAGTTCATGAAGAAACACCCCGTCCGGACTAAACTTGAAAATTGCCGCTTGCTGCGCATCGGTAACGTAAAGGTTATTTTCACTATCAAGGACAGCGCCAACCGGACTGACAAGTCTCTTTTCACCGGCCTGAACAATATACTGCACTTCTTTTGTGGCAAGATTGTATTTGTGAACAACTCCAATTGATGGGTCAGCAATATAGATCAAGCCATTACCGTCTGCAGCAATACACTGTGGTGTATAAAAACCAATAAATTCTTCTTTGTTCCCGGTAATATAGTCAAATATCTTTTTAGTAACTCCGGATGACTTGTCGATAACATCCTGCGGCCCCTGAATCACCTGCAGCAATTTTATTCTGCCTTTTTCAGGCGGCGGAGGCCACACGGCAATCAACCGCTGATCCTGCCACGCCGCTTCATCCAGCCTGAGAGAAGTGCATCCGGATATGAGCAGAGACAGTATAATCAGGAGGAAATAGAATCGGAGCAAGAGAGTGCCTCTGAGTTTTATAAAAAATGCTTTAAGCATTTAACATACCGATAATCCAGACAAAGAAAGAAACAACTCCTGCCAAACCCCATCGGATTCCACTCGATACGACAAAAACATCCTTTTGGGGAAACGCCCTGAACATCAGCATAATACTGGAGAGTAACCATCCGATTAAACCGATGATGAGAACAACTGACCAAAAATCGTGAATCATAATGACATTACTTCCCCAAAAACCTTAAAATGATTGAGTTCATACGGAGTTTCCATACCATCAACACCGCTTCCCGGACAATTGTGCTGGACATTTTTGAACTGCCGGCATGGCGATCGATAAAAATAATCGGTATTTCGGAAATGCGAAAACCTTTTTCCATGCAGCGGTAATTCATTTCGATCTGAAACGAATAGCCGTCTGAGGTTACCCGCGTGAGATCAATTGCTTCAATAGTTGAGCGGCGGAAGCATTTAAAGCCGCTCGTGCAGTCACGTACCTGCAAACCGGTAACCCATCGTGTATAAGCACTCGCGAAATAGCTTAATATCAAGCGCCTGATCGGCCAGTTAACCACACTGACACCGTTAAGATAGCGGGAACCGATAACTAGGTCATTCTCCTCAATTGCGGAAAGAAAAAACGGTAACGTCTCAGGATCATGGGAAAAGTCAGCGTCCATTTCCAATATATAATCAGCACCCATCTCAAGAACGGCCTTGAACCCCTCGCGATATGCAGAGCCCAGACCAAGCTTTCCCGTACGGTGCAATACGTGAACCCGATCATTTCCCGCAACAATATCGTCAATAATCAGGCCGGTACCGTCTGGGGAATTATCATCAACAAAAAAAATCTGCAGGTCCGGATGCTGTGAAAGGACAGCGGTTGTCAATGACCGCACATTATCCTTTTCGTTGTATGTGGGTATGACAACAAATGCCTTCAAAATATCTCCGTGTGATGCAACCTGAAGCACGTAAAACGGCAAGTCGCATTCTCCCGCCTACTACAGTGACAATACGGGATTTAAACGATAAATGTCAAGACCAACAGGAAGCAGTGTCGCGAGTTAATGATATGTCAAAGGACACCGTTGCATTTGGCTGTGACATATCTTATAAACCGAAACTCATGGAGAGGCAAATTTCAAATACATCGATTAAATCAGCTGTACAAAAGAATCAATCTGGTATACTTGCCGTATTTCATCCGGGGGAGTGAATCAATGCGCCGAAGAAGCACCCTGCATATTACACTTGTGCTGATAGGCGCTCTCGCTGCTGCTGGATGCAGCAAAAAAGAGGAGCGACATGTCTACACCAACAAACAGGACTGCCTCGATGACTGGAACAGTGACCCGTTAAAATGTGAAGAAGTCGAAAAAGAGAGCCAACATTACCGTTCCAATGCCCACTATTATTACGGCCCATGGTTCCGTTCCGGCTCGTTTTTTTCCGGTGGGCAGGGGTCACGCTCCATCCGTGGCATGAACGTTTCCCGAGGAGGCTTCGGCAGTCTGGGTGGATTCCACTCATCGGGAGGTTCCTGAAACCATGCAGCGTACGGTCATCGCTCCCCGCTCAAACTGGCAGGAAAAAACAGAAGCGTACGGCATGAGCTATCACACCATTGATGGCGAAGTGTACTGGGATGAATCGGCATATTATTCTTTCTCGTCCGATGAGATAGACGAACTTGAAACAGCTACGGCTGAACTGCAGGAAATGTGCATTGGAGCCGTAGATCATGTTATCACCCATAATCTGTTCGAACGACTGCAGATACCGCCGACGGCGGAACAACTTATCAAACGCTCCTGGGATGCAGATTCTCCCTCAATCATGGGAAGATTTGACCTGGCCTATGACGGCATTTCACCGCCAAAACTTCTGGAATACAATGCCGATACCCCTACGGCACTCCTCGAAGCGAGCGTTGTTCAATGGTTCTGGCTGAAAGATCGTTTTCCCGCTGCCGACCAGTTTAACTCGATTCACGAAAAACTGATTGAACAGTGGTCGTATCTTACGCCGGCAATTGCGAGAAAACTTTATTTCAGTTGTGTCAAGGATTCTCCTGAAGACCGTGGAAATCTCGAATATCTCCGGGACACCGCCATGCAGGCCGGTCTTCAGACAGAACAAATCTTTATCGAGGATATCGGCTTTGACTCCGCCTGCACACGCTTCGTGGACAACAACAATGCCGTTATTGAGTATCTGTTCAAGCTGTATCCCTGGGAATGGCTGCTGCACGAATCGTTCGGATGCCACATCGATTCGGCCGCCATTACCCTCATCGAACCAGCCTGGAAAATGATTCTCAGCAATAAGGCAATTCTGCCGATTCTCTGGGAATTGAACCCGCGTCATCCCAATCTGCTCGAAGCAAGCTTCGATCAAGGTCATTTCACCGACAACTTCGTCAGCAAACCGTTTCTGTCCCGGGAAGGGTGCAATATATCCGTTCACCGTAACGGCTCGATATCGGAGTATGGCGGAAGCTACACCGGATCAGGCACGATCTATCAGGAACTCGCCACCCTCCCCTGTTTTGACGGTAATTTTCCGGTCATCGGATCCTGGGTCATTGGTGGTGAACCTGCCGGAATAGGGATCAGGGAAGATCAGTCTGAGGTAACCACAAACACGAGTCGCTTCGTGCCGCATCTGTTTTAAATAGTTTCCATCCGGAAACTCCTGATGAGAAACTGTTGGTTTCCGCTTTGGAAAGCGGGGATTTTTTCTTCTGGCAAGGAAATCGAGGAGTTGTGCGGAGGCGTACTCCGGTACGCCGCACAAGCAAATCCGAAGATTGACGCCGCCAGGGGGAAAAAGCACCCTTTTCGAACGGAAACTAATAAGGTATTTACTTTACGGGGGAGTTGACATGAACAGCACACTGCTTGAATCGTTATCTGGACTTTATGAATTCTGCACATATTTTGGAGCAGCACTCAGTTTTGTTCTTCTTTTCTGCCTCGTCTACGGCAAAATGACACCATACAACGAACTCAAGCTGATCAGGGAAGGCAACACATCCGCAGCAATAAGTTTCGGAGGGGCGTTACTCGGATTCGTTTTGCCTCTTTACAGCGCCATCACCCACAGTGTCGGCTTCATCGACATGCTGATATGGGCTATGATAGCCATGCTGGTTCAGTTTGCAATCTTCGGATCGGTCAGACTCATGTTCAGGAGTCTGGTCCTGGACATTGAAAACAACCACATTGCCGCGGCAACCTTACTTGCTTTTTGTTCCGTCTCAATCGGCATTCTCAACGCCGCCTGCATGACATACTGACATGGAAACGGACCGCATCAAATGGAACCAACGATATGAATCTGAGGATTCTTTTCTTGGTGAACATCCTTCACCGTTTCTGGCCCGGGAGATTGAAAGAATCAAAATGCTGACTCCAGGATTTGCGGCGCTTGACATTGCGTGCGGAGAAGGGAGAAACAGTCTTTTTCTGGCTCAGCAGGGATTCAAGGTAACAGGATTGGACATTTCAGATGCCGGACTGATAAAGGGACGGAAACGGGCACGAGCAAAAGGGGTTGACATCGATTTCCGCAGGGTTGATCTCGATTCATACGTACTTGAAGAATGCTACGATCTGATAATCAATTTCAATTTTCTGATGCGGGAATTAATACCGTCTGAAGTTGCCTGCCTCAAGCCGGGAGGTGTTCTGCTCTTCGACACTATCATGGCCTCCGAACAGTTGCTTCAAACCCACAACCCGTCTTATCTGCTGCACCCAGGGGAGTTGCGCAGAATTTTCGAGGCGTTCCCGGGCGTTATACTTTATGCAGATGAGACCTGTTGCGGCGACATGCCGACAACTCGCCTCCTCTTCAGAAAAAATGAGAATAACGGGGGAAAACCGAACGCCATTTCAGCATAACTATGACAGCGTAAAGAAAAAAGTCGCGCCGTTTCCGGGTTCTGCTTCAGCCCAGATTCTGCCGCCATGACGGAAAATAATGCGTTGGACCGTCGCCAGGCCAATGCCGGTACCGGCAAACTGGCTGGAATTATGCAGTCGTTTGAATACGCGGAAAAGCTTGCCAGCATCTTTCATATCAAAACCTGCACCATTATCACGGATATAGTATTTCAGACCCGATTCACTCTGCACAACCCCGAATTCGATGGCGGCATCACACTTCCCTGAGCTGTATTTCCAGGCATTATTCAACAGATTAATCATAACTATTTTCAAAAGCCGGGAATCGCCCGAAACAACAATATCCGGCTCAATACGTGTCCGGACTGTTCTCTCCGGACATTCCAGCGATAGTTCTTTCAGGATCTCTTCCGCAAAAATACTCAGGTTTACACTCTCCGGCACGATCTCAACACGTGTGAGCTGTGCCATATATAAGAGAGCATCAATCATTTCATTGAGCCATACTTCAGACTCGTATATCCGGGAGATGTATTCTCTGACACCCGGTTCAAGATGACTGTCTGCATCCAGCAGCAGTTGACAGTAGCCTGATATTCGGGTCAGAGGTCCACGCATATCATGCGAAACCGAATAATTGAATGCCTCGAGTTCGTTATTGGCAGCCGCCAGTTCGTTTGCGTTTCGGTTCAGCTCGTCGTTTAGATGGCGAACCTGCTGGAGGTGCATATGGTTCATCTCCTCCGTGATCTTTCGCTGCGTTATGTCACGATCAAAACCCAAGGTGTACTTTTTACCATCAATTTTTATCAATCCAGCATGAATCTCAATCGGAAATTGAGTGCCATCTTTTTTCTGATGCCATACTTCAGCTGTCACCCATTCGCCACTTGCGACAGTGGCAAAAATCCCCCCGGTAATAGCATTGGATTCCGCAGTATTAACATCATAAATCCGCAACCGGAGAAACTCATCCAATGTATAGCCGTGCTGTTCAGCAGCAGCCTGATTGGCTGCCACAATCCGACCCGCTTCATCATCTTCCATACCAATGATAAGAATAGCATCGGGGGCCCGTTCAAAAAGCAGGCGATAACGTTCCTCACTTTCCCGTACAATATGTTCAGCTTTTTCAAGTGATTCAAGCATGCTATTGATCGAAACCGCCAGGTCTTTCAATTCATCCTGATGCTCAGAAACCGGCAGGCGTGCAGAAATATCACCGTGCGTTGTTATCTGAAATACTCTCTGGGTAAGCGTTGCCAACCGACTCAGTATGGCTCCGCGAATAAAAAAGAGCATGACACAACAGAACACACCACCGGTAATAAACAACGCGCTGAGGATATACATGATTGAAGCTTTACCCTGCTTGTAGAGCAGTCGCTCCTCGGTAATTTTTGCAAAAAGGGCCGGACGATCAAAAACGTCCTTGAACAGGGTGTAGCCGACCACCGTATCCTCATCAACAACCTGAACAGGATTTTCTTCGCTACGCGTAACAGCGGCGAGGGCGGCGGATATTGCAGGGGAGTTTCGCTCAGTCGATACCGGCACCAGTTCAAGCACAAACTCCGTCAGAGCAGTAATGCGATTAATCTCATTTCTGTCAAGATAGCGGCCCACCATCAACAGGAGATCAGTATCCGGAAACGGAGTTATAACCAGTTGCAACGGTTTGTCGCCGAGAATGATCAATCCACTCAGAGGGTAATCTGGTGTTTTTTGGGAGAGTAAGGCAATATCTGTCAACTGCGCAAATTGACGTGCGGATTCCACAGAACGTTTCAACAGGTCTCCGGCGGCTGCAAGTGATGACATAACCTGTCCACTGCGGGAAAAGCAGATGACAAGATCAACATGGTTACTCTGGAGAGTGGTAAGCGGAATTCTGCTAAGAGAGGCATACCTGTGAGCTGAGACAATCGGACGGAACTGCAGCGAAGCTGCCAGCAGTTCGTCATACGATTCTTCAATTTCGTTTCTGACTATCTGGATATTATCGGCAACAACCACGCGTTCGAGCGTAGCAAAGCTTTTCAGCAGAATCAGATCAGACGATACTCCCAAAATAAAAAACAGGGCGATAAAGGTGCTGACAATAATCAGGATTGTGCGCTGTGACAGTGTCATTCAATGCTCCTGATACACTCGGTCAATCATTCCGTCATGTTCACGACAGTATCCTTTGTAGTATATCAAACGATAGTAAGAGGGATTTACACACTCTTCTATCTCATACTCGACCAAAAATATCAATGAACTACCCGGATCGAATGCTCATTTCTGCACATACAAAAGGCCGACGAAATAATCCGTCGGCCTTTTGTATGTGTAATTCATTCTGCTGTTCAACCTACTTCTTTTTGGTACCCTTTTTTTTCGGAGGCAGACTTATTGCTGCATCCTTATCAGCACCCGGCTTCAGCGTACCGGTTTCCCAGCGATTCAGGTCGTGAGCGATATTGTGACAATCACCGCACTTGGTGAAGCGGGCCAGCATACGCGCAGGGTGCGGCGCACCGTGGCAACCCTGACACGTCGGGATGGCTTTATGTTTGTCTTTGTGGCAGGTGACACAATTGACACCCTTATGCTTTGTATCTGTCAGGCTGTGAAGTTCAAACGCTTTCTTGTGGCATGATGCACACATCTTGTTGGCGGTATCAGCAGGATATGTAACAGCGGTCGGCATATGTGCCTGGTGACACCGCTTGCAATCACCTGCGGTCATTTCCGCACTATGCGGTTTGTGGCATTGGGTACAGAGAGGTATTTTGCCATGCATATTGTGACAGAAACTGCAGGCGAGGCTCGTATGCTTGCTCTTGATCTGTTTCAGCTTGACGATCTGCTGAGTGTGGCAGGTGAGGCACTCATCGGTGATATTATTGGCCAGCTTGATAATTTTAGGGGTATGCGGATTGTTGTGGCAACGGAGACAACCGGAAAGATTGTAGTGCGGCTTGCCACTGTGGCACTGGCTGCAGGCCGGAATGATTTTCTTGACCGTCGGCGGATGGCCGGCGTGACAATCCTGGCAACTTACCTGGGTTTTGTGGGCGCCACCATTGGCAGCAATCGCTTCAGGCGCTGCCGAGTGGCACTTGATACAATCGGCATTACCCAACACCGGCACTGGATCTGCCGCTCCGGCAGTCAGCACCGTCATCCCCATCAGCAATGCCGACAAAGTGACAATTTTTAACGTAGTTACCAGTTTATTCATCTGTTATCTCCCTTGCTTTCTGTAATGTGAACCCATCATTTATGAAAGGTCTCTCGTGATCTCATCGAAACCAAACGAGCGGCGATACTGCCATCATTCAAAAGTGCCGTCAACAAAAAAAGGGTGTGTATACGCTACAAACACTTGATTTATATACATAAAAGACCATTGTGGTCTTGTATACTGCAAACAACAAAATATGATATAACTATCTTGAATTACACATAATTCAATGCCGATTGTTACTTCACATCAATATTCTTGATACCATCAGGCTGCCAGCTTGGCGGTATCACATGACTCCCCGCACTCTCCTTGTCCTTTACGAGACTTCCGAATGTTACCGCCATACTGCCGAAGCGATCATTGATCATATCCATGGCCTGTGTCGCAAACAGCTTCTTCCTCTCATCCTCAAAGAGCGGCAGCTGCTCCGCCTGGTGCTTCAGGTTGGAGAGAGTCACGCCCAGAAGTCTGACCGGCTGTTCCAGTACGAAAGTCGCAAGGATAGAAAGGGCCGCTTTGTATATATCGTCACTCTGATTAATATAATTCTTTAGTGTCATCTGTCTGCCCCAACTGGAAAAGAAATCCGCATAGCGGACGTACAGATGAATCGTCTTCCCTGATACGTTATATTTCCTCGCCCGGCTCCCTACCATTTCCGAGAGTTGCAGCAGGAAGCGTCTGATCTCGGCCGGTTCATCAATATCACGATCCAGGGTTCTCGAATGTCCGACTGACTTCACCTGGTCTTCCTGGCCGAACGGGATCACCGGAGAGTCGTCGATCCCCTGCCCCATCAGTTTGAGCCGACTGCCGATAACGCCGAACTTCCGCGTCAGACGTGCTTCGTCGCACCGCCCCAACTCCCCGCAGGTATAGATCGACATCATGTTGAGATGTCGCACCATCTTTCTGCCGATACCGCAGAGTTCCTTGATCGGCATGCGCTCCAAAACCTTTGCTACATTTTCCGGGGGAATTATAGTCAGGCCATCAGGTTTCTGCATGTCGCTGGCCAATTTGGCCAGAAGCTTGTTGGGGGCGATGCCGATTGAACAGGTGATACCGAAACTGTGTTTGATGCGGGCCTTGATGAGATGGGCAATAGTTACGGCACTGCCGAAGATACTGAGGGAATGGGTGACGTCCAGCCAGGATTCATCGATAGAAAAAGCTTCAACCTCTGGAGTAAAATCACGGAATATCTCATTGATTTTGCTGGAGGTGTAGGTGTATTTGCGGTTGTCGCCGACGACGATGATCAACTCCGGGCAGACCCGTTTCCCCTCCCAGATTGCCATGCCGGTCTTGACACCTTTAGCCCTTGCCTCGTACGAGCTGGTCGTGATGACCGTTCGTTCGCTGCCGCCGACCACGGCAATCGGTTTGTCCCGCAGTTCAGGGTTGGCCTGTTGTTCAACGCTGGCGAAAAAAGCGTTCATGTCACAATGGAGGATAGTTCTTGCGGTCATAGAGATGTCTGTAGATATACTGGATATTTGTGGAATACTGTTAGTGGATAGTAATTACACATCCAACCCCGCACCATTCACCCGCAACCATTCCTTCCTCTCGCCGTAGTTCGGAATAACCTTATCAACCTCATTCCAAAAGGCATCGGTATGGTCCAGATGGTGGAAGTGGCAGAGTTCATGGACCACGATATAGTCGATAATCGACTGCGGCGCCATCATGCACTTCCAGTGGAAGGCAAGGTTTCCGTTCGGTGAACATGATGCCCAGCGGTTGCCGAGTTCGCGGACATCTATTCCGTGTGGAGCCACACCGACTTTGGGGGCATAGTAATTCAGCCGCTGAGTGATGCGCTCGCTTCCCCGGGAGATGTAATAATCCCGGAAGGCGGTCTTGGCAGCCTCTATAGCACCTTCATCCACCAGATCGCGCTGCAGGCAGAAGCGGCCGTTCTTCAACAGCAGCGGTTCCGTCTGATTCGCAACCAGGAGCAGGCGGTAGGATCGTCCCAGATAGAGAAACCCTTCACCGTTGCGGTACTCCCGCAGAACTCGGGTAGCGTTGAGGTCGCGCCATTCGGCCAGGTTCTTGTAAATCCAGTACCGCTTAGCCTCGACCATATCCTCAATACGCTCATCGGGTATTGACTCGGGTGCACGAACAAGGATACTGCCGTCACGCTCAATGACAATATCGGCAGTCGCGCGGCGGCTGCGGACAACCTGATAGGAGATGTCGTTCTTCTGCTTCGCGATCATTTTACCAGTTCCAGATGGCGTTTCTCGGCCAGTTTCACGATCTCTACCGCAATCCTCTCGTGCTTGTCGATGAGTTCCGGAATCTCAGCCAGCAGTATTTCCGTGTCTATGTTGCCCCTGAGTTTCTTCACTTCGATCGGTTTTTTCCAGAAGTCGATAATATCGATGGTTCCCTGCAGCATCTCTACGATGCCGGCCATCAGCCTCTTCATTCGCTGCAGGTGATTGCCGGGTACTTCGCCATTCTCGAAAGCAAGCTGCACTACGTAATCGTAGAAGGTTGTCGCCTCCCTGTTCAATCCATCAATGACGCCCGTCCGTCCTGCCAGGGCTTCGCTACGGATCTGCTCATACCCCTCGGCCAGCACCTCCCAGTTGTTCTTTTGTTCCAGGATCAGTTTTTCCAGCTTCTCACTCAGGCGCTTATAGAAGGCCGGGTCTTCGTCGAAATGGATTGTACAGTGCTTGCGGATGGCGTGTTCCATCTCGCTCGCCTTTGCTTCCGGGCTTCCATGGGAATGCTTCTGCACATTGGCGATAAAGTCGTCCGACAGCAATTCTATAGGTGGGATCTTGGGATTAATCCCCAGGTCGATCAGGTGCTCATTGATCAGCGCCTTCACCTTCTCGCCGGCGTCGGCAATATCGAGGGAGTCGTCTTTGTAGCGTTCCTTGACCATGCGGAGGAGATAGCCGAAACGCCGCGCCGGTGGCCGGTAGGGATGCCCTGACGCATGGGGGAGGATCAGGTTCAGGCTTTGGAGGAACTTATTCAGGTAGACTTCAAAGTCAGCTCGACGCTTGATATCCTGCATCGCTCCCACCGCCGCGTGTACCACGGCTACGTCAGCCTCCGGTGTTGCCAGTTCACCCTTAACAAATAGCTCGATCTCCGCCACTCCAGCAGCGCGGAAATGCTGCAGAAGGCGCTGGTAGCGTTCCTCCAGAATCGGCAGCTCAGTAAGCCGGTTCTTCAGTCCTTGCTGGATATCTTCGGCGTCTTCCTCAGAATAGATGCTGAGCGCCTCCATCAGGTGGTTGGCCAGTCCGATGTAATCGACGATGAAGCCCCGGTGCTTGTTCTTCGTCACCCGGTTCACCCGGGCAATGGCCTGTAGCAGGTTGTGCTCGCGCAGGCGCTTGTCGATATACATAACCTGCTCAACCGGCGCGTCGAAGCCGGTCAGCAGCATGTCACAGACGATCAGAAAGGCGATTCCGGTCAGATTCTTGTCCGGGTCATCCAGATCAAAAGGCTTGCAGAAGTTCTCCACCGCGTTCCAGCGTTTCGCCTCCTTGCGCGCCTCGGTAATGGCGGCCAGTTCATTTGTGGAGTCGGAGGATACAACCACTACAGCCTTCAGGAAGGCAATGCGCCGGATCAGCTCTTCGTCGGGCTTTGGCTTGAGTCTCTCCCGGTCCAGCCGTTCGGCCAATGCGTCACGTATCGCCGTCAGATAGCGGATAGCTGCCAGCTTTGAATGACAGACAACCTGCGCCTTAAAACCGTCGGGGAGTATATTGTCGATGTAGTGCGCCACCAGATCGCGGGCAATGGCCGCGATGCGCTGTTCAGCTTCCAGAATATCACCGCTGGCGCCGTACTTCTTTTTGATGGCAGCCAGTTCTTCCTCGCTCCGGTTACGGAAGAGGTCTTCAAACTTGGTGTCGAAGCCGTGCTTGTCTTTGATGGCAGTATCCGCCGTCCGCCCTTCATAGAGGATCTGCAGCGTAGCGCCGTCATGCACCGCATCCATCAGCTTGTAAGTGTCGATGTATTCGCCGAAACGCTTCACCGTGCGTTTGGTGCCGTGCTGTTCAGAGATGAGCGGGGTGCCGGTAAAGGCAATACGGGTTGCGTTGGGGAATGCCTCGAAGATGTTTTCACCCAGGTCAGAGCCTTGCGTTCTGTGCGCCTCGTCAATCATCAGCAGAATGCGTTCGGACGGATTGACCACGCCAAAGGTTGATCCGGACGGCGGCGGGCGATAGCTGGCCAGCGCCTCAGCCACTATTGGCGGCAATTCCTCTGCGCGCTCCATGAATTTATGTACCATCACCATGTTAATGTCGGAGGCATCGGTACTCAGGTGCTCGCGCAATTCTGCCGTGCTCTCGATGACGTTCACTTTGCCGCCGATCAACTTGGCTGTGGCAGCGAGTTGATCCTCCAGATCGACGCGGTCGTTGATCAGCAGGATCTTGAAGTCGGAAAGGTCTTGTGATGCCCGCAACATCCGCGCCACGAATACCATGGTAAGTGACTTGCCCGAACCCTGGGTGTGCCAGACGACGCCAGAGCGTTCCTCTGATGTCTTGCCGGTACGCAGGCGTTCAACAATCCGGTGAGCGGCGCGATACTGCTGGTAGCGGCAGACCACCTTCACCCGCTTGCCTGAGTCGGTATCCATGAAGACCGTGCAGGTGCGCAACACATCAAGCAGCGTTGCCGGTGCGAGAAGTCCCTGGATCAACCGTTCCTGTTCACGTTCGACTCCCAGAGGTGGTGTATAGTTCCGGTTACTCTCAGGCCAGATATCCTTCCAGGCGCAAAAGTGTTCGTGACCCGAGGTGATACTGCCGAACTCCGCCTTCTCACCGCAGGTGCGGATCAGCAGGAGATTAGTGTGGAACAGGCGGGGCTCACCCTCATTCAAGCCGGCGGTAGCCGTCGAGTTGCGGCCGTTGCGGTAGCGGAGCAGTTGTTCGTAGGCGGCGTGCATCGGGTTAGCGGTGGTAGCGTCGCCGATCTTGGCTTCGATTACCACCAGTGGGATGCCGTTCACAAAGAGCACGATATCCGGGATGATGCATTTCTTTACGTGGCCGGGGGTGTCGATACGGAACTGGTTGATGGCGTGGAACTGGTTGCGTTCGGGGTGGGCAAAGTCGATCAGGTGCACCACCGGGTCAGGTTCGCCGGTGATTTCGTTGCGATCCACCTGAGCCTTGAGGAAAAGCGCCTGTATCGCCTCGTTGGCCTCCAGCAGGGTTCGGTTGGGCTGGCGCAGGATTTGAGAACGCAGATCGTCGAGTTGGCGGTCGGTCAGCCAAGGGGTGCCATCGGCGGTGCGGTTGATGTTGCGCACTGAGTTGCGGAAGACATCGGGTAGCAGCCATTCACGAAAAGTATCGCGCAGGCTGGCCGTCGGTGCGGACGGGATAAATCCCTGGCCCTGGTCGATGGCCGTCCAGCCGAGGGTGGCAAGCTGATTGAGGTACGGTTTTTCTACGTGGAGGTATTCAGACATTTTCCGCCCCAAGCTGGAAGAGAATCGAAAAATCAACCATTCAACGTCCTATTCTTAGTAGTCCCTGGAATAAGTCTCCCATCTAGGGTCGCCTCGCCGACATGTTTGGAATTAGAATCGTAAATCTCCAGGTGGGCACTTTGGCCACTATGCATGTTATCAACATAATAGAACTTTCCAGTCAACAGCTCCTCATAAACTGCTCTTCCTTGAACTGGTGGCTTGTTGGTTTTAGCAAATCGGATAGGATCAGAAAGAACCGAGTGATAATCTCTTGGAGGATTCACTGAAGTCGTGTCATATCTCGGGGTAGCCAACCCATTATTAATAGTCCACAATCCAAAATCATCGCATGTGGAAGTTGCATCAACGAACTTTCTAAAAGCCCCTTCTTTTAAAACTCTAAATTTCTTGCTTGAAAAACGTGAGTGTGAAAAATTAATTAAAAGGCATTTGCGTCTACCGTCGCGATAGCTTCTCTCAGCTACCTCTGCAATACCAGTATCCGTGACATTTACTTTACGACATTTATAGGAATCCGTGGATTGATGGACTCTAGTTGCAGTCCAGGGTTTCGAATTCAGCTTGTTTTTTAAGATGTTATTAAAAGCTGTTTGTAGTGACTTATCAGGAAGCTTATTAAAAACTTGGCTAAACAATTCACCATTCATGACAGATTGGCACCAAAGGAGCTCAGAATGAAAAATGTGTTTTTCAATATTCATCGCATTTATAGCATCTAGTATTGTGTAAACTTCACGCAATGACGTCTTAAAATCATCCATAGCGAGGAACTGGTTGTCTAAAGACAGTTCATTTATAAAAATATGCATATCATCACATTCCAAAAATGATGCGGAAGTCTTTATCGGTCTGATCGAAGAAATCATCCGGCCAATTTGTAACTGAACCGTCAGATTTAATTTCTATTTCTTCAAGACATTGATCTCCCCCGGTAAAATATGTGACCTTGACATCAGTATGCTGGAGATTAATCTCCTTATCGACAACAGCTACTCTTAAACCGTTGAAAATATGGTCGCTATGCGATTCTATAACTACTTGAACCCCTGAACATGCAACTCGGGCTAAAAATTTTATAAGCTGTGATTGTGCACGAGGATGTAAATGTGCTTCTGGGTTTTCAATTATGAGAATAGTATCTTTTTGAGCTATTAAAGCTGAGACTATTATTGGAAGGATGTAGCTGTATCCAAATCCAACATTCATTGGTTTAAATAACTGCTTACCACTATTTGAATTCATTTGAACCAAAACAATACTAGCGTCGGTTGTACTGACGCTAATTTTTCCGCCACCCAAAATAGTACTGAGCCATCCCTCGGTCTGGTCGGGCAGAGACTTTGGATATCCTTCTAAGCACAATTCATCTGAAACCAAGTCATCTTTTTTAAATGCAAGAATATTTGCGGTATACTGCCCCCTATTCCCCACATTTATAAACCTAGATATATTTGTCTTAATATAAAAATCCTGTGGTCCCAATCGATCGGCTGAGACATAATGTATCTTCGTTAGATTAAACAGGGACTTAATGAACTTGAGGTACTGATCGTTTCCGATAACTTCTCTATTAAATAACAAATCTGACCACCGCATTAACTGATCTTTACCGTTATGCTTAATAATGTAGCTTTTACGTTTTTTCGAAATTACAGTTTCAAAGCCTTTGTTTTTAAATACACCCTTTATTGAGACCTTTGTTATTGCGGCACTCATATCATCCGCTTCATCAGAAGCAAGGTTATAGCTGATTTTAAATTCACCTTCCTCGCTACTAAAAGCATAAGTCAAGGTGATCGGTTCTTTTGTTGGCACATCTACGTTCTTGATGTCTTTGAATGTCCCAAGCTCAACACAATTCCCATTAAAATACACGTTTTGTGTAACTCTATTAATTTCTACTGATTGCCTGATTAATAGCAATGATTGAATCGCCGTTGACTTGCCTTTACCATTCACGCCCGTAAAAAGGTTGATTTTAGAAAGTGGAATCGATGTCACCTCTCGAAAGCACTTTAAATTCTTTAATATTATTCTATTGAGCATTCATGTCTCCTAGTCGCTCGATCATTGTAAATCGCCTGATTACCCTTTTTTTGTCACCAGTTGAGAACCGGATTGCATCTACAAACTTGTCGTCTTGCAAAAGCTGACGAAGGTTTTCTTTTATTCGCTCAGTTTTACCCGATTCTGATTTAATATTATTTTTGTGGAAGAAATATGCGACCACTTCAAAAAGAGCAATGTTGATGCGACCTCGCGAATTTTCAGTCGGAATCCTGAAAGCGCTCCTTCCAAATACTTTGTAAGTTTGAGTCATAACTTTATCAAAGTTCTCTTCTATGTTTAAAATTTCAGAATCTGTTAATTGATTTAAAATCCGCATAGCCCTACCCAAAAAATCATCCATATCATTTTTGTAATCGTTATCATACGATAACAATATAAAAGCAAGGCACCTCAAAACTGCCTCTCTATCCTTCATTCGCGTTGGCGAGATGCCACCATCGATAGCTTTTATAAAGGATGCTTTTTCCGAAACCTTCTTTAACAAGGCAGTGGATTTTCCAATGAAGATGCAGTTTCGGATCTCTTGCCTAGTCAGTTGGGTACCACCAGTATTGATTCTATTGAAAATGTCATATAAAACCTCTCCTGGCACTGACGGTTTTATAACGTAGATCAGCAACTTCTTGTCCTCTAAGCGTGTTTGTAGTGATTTAAGCTTAGAAAATTTATAGCCATTCAAATCAACCAATATTTTAAGTTCTTCCAACATAAATTCATCATTTAGAAAACTTGCAATTGTTGAGCTTCTTTGGAGCCCATCAACCATGATATATTTTCCAGAAAGATCATGATAAACGTAAAAAGGCGGTAGAGGTATTCCCATAAGTATTGATTCTATGAACCTACACTTTTGTTCAGGTTTCCAAACAAGATTTCTTTGAAATTCGGGATTTAATACTATTTTATCGTCTTTCATCTTTCTGTTTAGCTCAAATACGGTAAAATGATCTTCCCGTATATCAACCTCTTCAGGTAGTGAAAATGGAAGCAATTTACCGTCGTAAAGATCCTCATCTTGAGTGTCAAAATCATTTTCCAAAATTTCAGAGGAAATATTTTGATTTTCCATTGGCTACTCCGTAATAAAGTATAAAATGTTAATACACTGTTGCATCTAATCTGCTAAACGATCTATACCATCCGCAGTTATCTCTCTTAGCCACTGGAAAGGATTTTCATTACCGCCTTTCAAGTACTCGCTAACGATATGTTTTGCCATTCGTTGCCCGTCATGCCCTAGCTGTATAAAGTTGGTGAGTGCTTCTCGTATGGATTCCTCCGGAAAATCTGGTTTCGCACCTTCAAGAAGTCGAAGCCATATCTCATAAGCCTCAATTGGTTGCCGTTCGCTGATTTTTGCAATACTCCTAAGCAGATCATATGAGTTATATCCCTCCTCCGCAAATGGAGCCACCGCAAGAATAAGCTTCTTGTTTTCGTCAGTTACTTCATCCACAAATATAGCCCAATCACACAGTTTCGATGCAAGCAAACAACCTTCGCGGTTGCTCGTGTCAATAACTTCAAGGAAAAGCGGCCATAATGCAAAAACTTTTGCCTTGGTATTATCATCGCCATCTTTTCGCAACGTCCAAAAAAACCATATCATGTGGCTTAATTCTGACTGCTGCCTTCTTTGGATTATTTGTTTTATGAGCCCATCATCCAGTGTCTCAAAGTTGTTAAGGTATGCAACCGCGATGTTTTGTATAATTTTTTCATTCACCCTTCCTTTAATATTTTCGTCATCAAGAGCTTTTATCAGGTGCCCCTGTTCATTAAGATGCTTGTAAATTGCCTCGTAGACTCGACCAACATATGCGTACCCTTGCATTGCACATAGCCATTTTTGATATATTCTCTGGTCGAAGATCCTATCAAGATTCTCTAAAACCCAATCATTTGACATGTACATGAAATTTGGCAGGTAATTACTCACAAGCGTAGCAAACTCATACTCACCAATTTCTGATCGTATCAATTCAGCATCATAAACAGGCTGAAAATGTTTCCATGCTTCCACATGGTTTCCGAATTTCTTGTCTGACAAACGACAGGAACGAAGAGTCAAATTTATCAGTGCCTCAATACAGCGCCCCCGGGGGCTATTGATTGCTAACGATACGGCATCAGTGTCGACCTTGAACACTTCGCCATTCTCCTTATCGAGGAGTATTAATAGAACATTTTCAGCCTCATCAAGTAATTTCTCGTTGAAAGAATGATCATCTGACTTGGTTCCTGACTCAATCAGGCGTCCCATTGCACCAACAACCCAGTATCTGTTGGCGACAAATGAGCTTCGTTCCTTAGCATTTTCAGATACCCAGAATCGATCCTGATTTACGATGTCTCGACAGAATTTGAGCAAGGAATCCCATATTTCATCCCAAGGCAACTGCGCCTTTTCTGCCCATAATTCCTGGTATGCTTCGATAATCGAATTAACAAACGGCAGATCTGTGGCTGTGAACTTATGCAACAGCGCATGATACCGAAGAGGTTCTGCTTTTATGGCCTGCTGTAAGGCTTTTACTAATCCCCTGAAACTAGGTTCTTTGAATGAACCCTGATCCTTTACCGTTGAAAGCTGTTTAAGGAGATCATCAATTTCTAATGACAGCAATTCCTCGATAGGTATCGGGGAGTTGTAGTCAACATCGCTAACGGTCATATAGCTTGAAAAATCTGGATTCTTTGGTTCGACTCCTGCTATTTCAATATTGTTGCGATAATACTGGGCGGTTTCTTCATCAATATCTTTAATTGCTGAAAACCATATTGCCCGTTGATATGCAGTCGCACCATCATTTGTCTGGCCGTTCTCATCAGTTTCAATTAAATCATTGACGATACTCAAAACACATTTCTTTTGAACCAGCCCGAGTTCCTTATAATGATTTCTCAAGAAGTGCCATAACTCGTGACGGAAATTGCTGTTATTAAAGTACTCTCTAGAGATAACATGATCGGCACAATTATTTAAGAATTGGAATTGCTGATCTATCGCGTAAATTGCAACACGTTTGATAGTTTCGAATTTATTACCCAGCAACTCTTCAACATATTCAAGAGAAGAGCTTGGCACTGCTTCGATGTATGCCAATAGAGAATCACGAAAAGCTTCAACGATAATATCTTCAGAATCATCAGCCCCATGATTTTGGTCGTGATTCTCAATAGCCGATCGCCATATACAGGACCACTTATCATTATCATCCATGTTCAAGATGGTCTCTAGTCGAACTTGAAATATATGAACTGCATCTCTTCCGAGTACCGATCCAGCCTTACAAGCTACTTTTTCAATTATTTTTTTCGCATACCAGCTATCAAAGCGTAACGTTGCCTTCTTCTTGCTCGAAGAAACGTCCGACTCGCCACCAAACTTTATTTTGAAAAGGACGTCTAAGATGCTGATCGAAAGTGCCCTGCTATGGTCATCATTTAGACTGAGAAGAATTAGTAGCCATTTGCATCCAAGGGTTTCCGCTACTATCCCTCTCTCGAAGCGGTCGTCGAGCCAAGTATCAATCAGGGCAATATCTTTCAAACTTATTAAATGCCCCGAAATGTTGCATATAATCTTAGAAAATTGCCACCAAACACGATAATTGCCGAATCCTTGCTCCCTCGAAAAAATGGTTGCAGCTCGGATAAATTCTAGTGTTTGGAAAGCAAAACTCTCATTTAATGGATCTCTAAATTCTTCACTCGTTGCCACAAGATAGTCTGTAATTGGCCACGCCGGAATACTTACATATCCCTCCTCTTTTGCAGACACAGGAGGTGGAATATCTGAAGGATTTAGGAATCCGGCTTCTAAAAATGCCGAGAACCAGTTCACACCAATAGCCTTTCGAAACAAAATACCCTGCAGATCAGGATTTTGTTTAGCTCGCTGCATCGCACTCTTCTGTTTTGGTGTAAGTTCCTCAGCCACGGATTTCATCCTCTAAAGCAGCAACTTCATCGACAAGGGAAATGCCTCCAAATTTCAGCTTCTTCGACCATGAGGCGAGAATTTCTACCTGGTGACCATAATCTCCATAATCCTTAGGAAATCCAATTAGCTTAGTTGCAAATGAATCTTGATAATAGGCCTGAAACAAGTCAAAAAGGGCCATCTCTGCATTAAAGAACCCCTGGAGAATGTATCGTCGCACTCTCTCCCCCTCTGATTTTCTACTCGCATCTCCACGACGCAGGACGTATTCGAGGACTTCGACCTCATCCAGGCCATATCCAAGGAATAAAACCGTCTTTCTCTTGAAGAGATCTTTCAGGAATACTTCAACTTCCTTACTAGAATAATGATCCAAGTAGTCCCTTGTAGTGATCACCATGCTGTCGGGAGCGTCCAAACATCCATGCAAGTGTACTACATTTCCATTTCGATCGAGATTCACTCCAAGGAGATGTTCGCGCTTGTAAAATCTCCAGTTTTCTTCTGGTTCATTCTCACGAGAACATGGCTTTAAATACTTCTCGTAGTTTGTTGTAACGAATGATGAATTAAAGGCGTTGAGATAACCATAGACATTATCTGGTTTCAGTGTAACTTCAAAAATAGAATTGTAATCAATATTAATACCCTTCTTTTGTGCCACTATTTTTGCGATAGATAGACGCTTTTTAGGATCAGAAATGCTCCTTATCTGAGAAAGTTCGTAGTAGTCAATTCCCTCTGGCACAAGTTGTTCTAGTACTCGGTCAGCAAACCCATCCCAAGACGGACATTTAATTAGACGCGATATTCCGGCTCCCACAAAAACAACAAGTTCACCAGATTGTGCGGCATTTTCAATTTCAGGTGGAATCACAGGTGATGGGTTGAATGTTGTTGACATTTAACAAGTCTCCTTGACTCGAACACAACCGGTCAGAAGATCATGCATGAGGCCGTGTTTGATTTGTCTGTTTATGAGCAAGCCCTCGGCAAGAACTTGAATACTCTGTTCCATTCCTTCCAATCGCTCGACAATGCGCAACTGCTCGTCTAAATCACAAAAAGGGAAAAATAAACCGGCCATGACTGAATTGTTCAAACTCGGCATTGTGGTTCCGACTGCCCTGCCAGCGATCTGTCGCTGCACAAAATCTTGCCGATAAACTTGAGCCGCAAAGTCTGCCGTAAGGGTGCTTTGTCCTAAGCGCAACAAGAAGCACCCTGTTCCGCAAACCCAGCCCTGTTCTGACTCGGAGATTGCTGCCGCTCGAGAAAGATCACCTCGTCTGGCGATGACTACGTCACCAAGACTCATTCGATGTCGCGCCAATTCATTGGCACGTGCCTCGTGAATCCGGGCGATCTGCTCTGTGCCAATCAATCCATCGTTGATGTCTTGAGGCATCACGACTGGAACACCTTCGATCTGATACTCATGAGCATGGAGCTGACTTCCAAAAGGACCAGTTTGAAGATAACCGCCGCATCTCCGCAAGATATCACCCAGTTTTTCGACCTCCCACTCCTTCGGAATCCACCCAAGCAGTGAGTTTTTGTAGAGGGTTGGGGCTTGCTCGCGGGTGGGGCGGAGGTGGCCGTCAGGGGTGACACCACAGGTGAACAGGTCGTGCATCAAACCCGTCTTGACCTGCTGCATCTTCGTAATTATTGCCTCGGTCTGCACAATTGTTTCGTCAAGTGTTGAAAGTATTTCGGCGATTCGGCGTTGTTGCGGTTCAAATATTGATGGGATTGAATAGAGTTTGCGGATTACACTAGGATGCGCCTTAGTAGTATAGTCGAAAGTAATATAACGATGCTGGAGAGCAAGCGCATAATAAACAAATCGATAGTTAAATTCCTTTGTTCGAATACGTAAATAGCCAGATACATTGGTGACTGAAAATTTATGCTGTTGACGATAAAAGAAATTCCCGCCACCGTCAACAGACCATGAGATAAGTTCTTCGTCGAACATGAACTTTCCGAATTCACCAAACTTGCCGTCACGTTGCGCTGAAGATGAATAAATAGGGTAAGGTCCCGGACAGGCATCAATGTCGAGCTTGGAAATGATATTGCCTCTTCCAAGTTCTATCTGACCAGTTCGGATGAGTTCGTCTAGACTCTTGTAAGTCCACTCACTCATACCCCAGCTCCACTAAAAAACCCTTCAGCTTTGCCGCTGACTCATCCCGCCTGGCCTCAATAGCCTTTGCTGTAACAGCATACTTCCCATGCAGATTCTCCAACACTGCAAGGCATGCCCGCTGATCGGCCCGTAGATAACCTTCATAGGTTTGCACCAGCACACGGTGCAAACGATCGAGAATCACAGCCTTAGCTTCTTCCGGTGTGATCTTCTCCCGTGCGGCGGCAACAAGCTCTTCCTGTTTTTTCTCCGTTGCACGCAACTCAGCCTTCAACAGCTTTCCCTCATCTTCCAGTGCCTTGTGCCGGACTAATCGCGCTTCAGCTTCCTTTGCACGAGCGACATAAGATGTAGCATCCCGGTTTTCGCGCTTCGCCAGCTTTGCCTGGGCATTGGACTCTTTGAGTTCAGCCTTGAGTGTCTTGACCTCATCTGCGGGAAGTATTCCGGTGTCGTCGCTGTCCTCATAATCCTCTTCATCGGCAGCGGCGTAGAGAGCTGATAATTCAGCCAAGCGCAGGCGCTTCTGATCCATGTCGGCCAAAATATCAGGGAACTGACTCTCCAGGATATCAGCGTCGGGGATCAGTTCCGCTCCCCAACCACTGGCAGCGATGGATTTGAGGTCGGCCTTCAGGTCATCCACATACCGGGCGAAGGCGCCGCGAATCTGGTGGTCTGTCAACAGATTCTGTCCGATGAAAGTATCACTGATGGTGACGAGAAGCTGTCGGCGCAGTTCATAGACGTTGCCCTTCTGGCCGTTCTTGGGTGCGAGGTCTTCAACCAACGGCAGGTTCTCCGTCCACCACGCATCCAACGTCTGCTGAAAACGGCTCTGTGCCGCCGCTACGCCGGGGTCGGTCTTGACCAGCTCGGTCAGGGCGCGGCGATCAGACGCGGATTCTGAGAAGTCCGCGTAATTATGAATGTTGAATGATGAATTCTGAATTAACGAAACCGGACGAGGAACAAACACCCGCTCGCGCAGACCGGGGTAGTTGGTCCAGTAGCGGGACAGGGACTCAATCTCAACGGTCGGCACTCCACCAAGCAGATGGGCGCGCACATCATGGGGTTCGGGCGGCGGGGCGTTGTCCACGTAACGGCGGATATTGCAGTTGAAATCCTCGGCTTTGATCTCACTCACCGGTACCCGGCGGGCATAGCCGGGGATGTCTGACATAGTGCGATAGGCGTGAACAATCTTGGAAATATCCTCGGGTCGCAGGAAGTTTTGAGCTTTCCCCTCTCGGTATTCGCGGTCGGCATTGATGAAGTAGACGTGGTCGCGCACGTTGTCACCCGAACCGGCGTCCTTTTTGTTCATCACCAGCACGCAAGCAGGAATGCCGGTGCCGTAAAAGAGTCCGGCGGGGAGACCAATGATCGCCTCCAGCCAACCGTGTTCAATGAAGTGCCTTCGCGCCGCTTTCTCCTCGCCTCCCCGAAAAAGCACGCCGTGGGGCATGACAGTGGCCATCTTGCCATCGGCATTGAGTACGGCCAGCATGTGCTGGACGAACATCAGGTCGGCCTTCTTCCCCTTTTCAGGGAGCCAGACGGCAAAGCGGCCGGGGTAGTCGATGTCCTTTTTGATGTAGTTCTGACTGAAAGGGGGATTGGCGAGGACGCGATCATGGCGTTGAAGCTCGTTGTTCTCAGCCTTGTGTTGCGGGTGTCGCAGCGTATCTTCCTGACGGATGTCGGCGTGGTCGATGCCGTGGAGGAGCATATTCATCTTGCAGATTGACCAGGTGGTGCCAATGCTTTCCTGACCAGCAAGCGCCAGGTCACGCGGATCACCGCCGCATTCTCGGACATAGTCGCGGGTCTGGATGAGCATGCCCCCAGAACCGCAGGTGGGGTCATACACACTCATGCCTGGCTGGGGATCGACAATCTCCACCAGAGTACGCACCACATCGGCCGGAGTGTAGAATTCCCCCGCTTTTTTGCCGGCGGAATCGGCAAAGTATTTGATCAGGTATTCGTAGGCTGCTCCAAGAAGGTCGGGAAACTCGAAGTTCTCGTCTCTTAGCGGGATCTTCTCAAAGTTCTGGATGAAGTTGGCGAGGGTATCGTCGTCCAGCGATCGCTGGCCGATCTTCTTGTTGAAGTTGATCCCCTTGAGTACATCCTGCAGGGCATCAACGTTGGCATCCTCCAGCGCTTCCAACGCCTTGTTGAGTGCAGTGCCGACGTTGGTCTTCAGGTGTCGAATCGTTGACCAGTGGGCTTCTACCGGCACAAAGAATGTGTATTTGTCAGGGTTGGTGAGCTGACCGGCGATAACAGCCTCGGCCATTCCTTTTACCTTGAGATCCTTGGCGAGCTGTTCCCGCTCCTGGTCGAACAGGTCGGAAAGTCGCTTCAGGAACAGCATGCCGAAGATATATTCCTTGTATTCTGATGCATCCATATTGCCGCGAAGATCGTCGCAGGCGCGGAAAAGTAAGCTGGAAAGCTGGCTGAGGGTGAGTTTGGACATCAGGTTGATTTCTCCAAGGTTTTTGCATGATAATTCAAGAAACGGCGTTCATGGCATTATTCAATTGAACGGCCATTTTTTTACAGTGTCACTTCATATCAGAAATGAGGGTCATTATCCATTAGAATGAGCATTTACTAAAATAGCGGTTTACTGCCAAGTTATATTCTGAAGATTATGGTAATCGAATTCAGGGAATCGTCGCAGTAGAATGGCAGGTTAAGTTCACGGCTGCTCTGCCTGAAGCCCGTTCAGCGACCAGGTCTGGTCGACAGTGTTGTAGACCAGTTCATACAGAGCTTCACCATCCGTGACAGCATAATGCATAAGCGGAACCTCGCCGATCCGGTCGCGCCAGAAATAGGTCGTATCCTTCACTTCGTGCTTGCGCCGGTTCAGCTCAAACCATTTGGGAGTGACCGTGCCGCCGGGCGAAAATATAGCTGCTACGCGTATGGGTACTTTTGCGGACACCGCTGCCTACTCCACGCTGCGAAACAGGCCGATCATCTTGCCGACGATTGTCACCTCGCCCTGACCTGGACGGATGATAATCGCCTCGTAGGACGAGTTTGCAGGCTGCAGCAGGATATGATCCCGCTCACGGAAGAACTGCTTGAGGGTGGCATCGCCGTCAACCATGACCGCTACAATCTCGCCGTTGTCGGCCACCTGCTGGGGACGGATCAGCACCTTATCACCGGGGAGAATTCCCTTGTTGATCATCGAGTCCCCCTCAACGGTAAGAAAATAGCACCCTTCCCCCCTGATCAGACTGCTGTCCACGCTCAGGTGGCCGGTGATATCTTCAATGGCAGGTTGCAGTATTCCTGCCCGTATCCTGCCCACTATGGGGAGAGAGACGGTCGCAGAAGGTTTTTGGAGCATGACTATACCGCGGGAACTCCCTTCCCGGCGCCGGAGACACCCCTTCTTCTGCAGGGCTTCGACGTGACTTATGGCAGTGGCAGTTCCGGCTGTGCCGATGTGAGCCGAGATTTCGCGCAGCGTGGGAGAAGAGCCGTTGGTCTCAATGAACTCTTGTATGAACGTATGTACCTGTTGTTGGCGGGGGGTAAGTGCCTGCATGATAGTGTCACCTGTCATATGATATACATGTCAAATGATAGCTATAGATGGTGGGTTGTGTCAAGGGAGAATAATACGCCTGTCAGTCATCCCCCGCTCTTCCCGAAAGTATCAATAATCCATCGGGAAATACTCCGCTTCCCCCCCGGTGACAGCGGCAGGGCGTCTTCACTGAACCAGTGAGCTTCCACAACCTCCACACCATCGGGTCTTGCCTCCCCTCCGGCATAGTCAGCCAGAAACCCGATCATCTGCTGACTGGGAAAAGGCCAGCATTGGCTCCCGACATAACGGATATTGGTCACCTCTATCCCCGCCTCTTCACGCACTTCCCGCTGGACGCATTCCTCAAGGGATTCTCCGAAATCGAGAAAACCGGCCACCAGACTGAAGCGGCCAACATTCCAGGCGGCATTACGGATCAGCAGCAGTTCGGCTCCGCGCCTGACCAGTACAATGATGCAGGGGTGAATATGGGGGAAATGCTCGTCGGCACACGATAGACACCGTTTGCCCCAGCTGGCCGTGATTCTGCTCAACCCGCCACCGCAATGCGAACAGAAACGACTGTGCTTCTCCCAATGCATGATCTGGGCGGCCCGCCCCGCGACCGTTGCCAGAACGTTGTCCAACCGGGCATCCGGCCCCTGAAACGGCACCGCTTCATACTCTGCTGGGGGCAGAACATCCGGGGCAATCCGTACAGCACGGAGCGGTTTCCCCTGCCAGAGACCGATTTTAAGCGGCTCCGTTTCCGAAACTATGCCGGGCGGCAGCGATCCTTCAGGAAGCTGCGTCTGTGTCAGTCCGGCAGACAGAAGAAGAGAAGAACCCGACAGGATGGCCCAGAACCCCGGAGAATGATCCGGTTCCTGACCAGGCGGAAGCGGCGTAAACATATTGCGGATCAAGGTTGAATTAAACGGCAGACAATTCGACATCGACTGTGTCCTTTTTGAGTGATGATCTGAATAGTAGCACAAAAGAAAACATACCTGAGGAAACCACGTAGTGAGGAAATGTATCGTTGCGGTTGATTAAGAAGGTAATTTCGTGATTGCCCCTCCGATTTTTTCACGGTCCAATACGACGGCGGCGGGTATAAACAGATCGACCTCATTTCGTGCAACCCCGGCCAGACTGATGATCAGTTCCTGAAACAGAAGCAGTTCGCGGGAAAACAGTTTCGTGAATTCAAAGCGCAGATCCGACAACTGCCGCGGATCATCTCCGGTAAAATTCAGCGTACACCACTCATCGAACAACTCTTCCCCGGAAACATCAATCAAAGGAATACCATTCAGACGACAGGTCATCGGGCGATAATCATAGACCAGACAACCACCGGTTTCTGACAGCAGCAGACAGGGAGTTTCATCCTCTTCCGGCATGAGCGCATCCCAGTCTTCCTCAGGGATTCCGTTCAAAAGCCATGGTTGAATAAATGCCGGATTTTCACGAGTCAGCTGTTCCAGTCTCCGGAAAGCCTCACGCACTAATCCGGTTTTTTGCACTTCAGGAAGCGTGTCAAAACCACGCTTGAGATACAATGCATCCAGCAGGGTAATATCAAAGAGCCCGCGGCAACATTCTGAACAACCATTGCGACAGACGATCAGGTCAGGATATCGATCAAGGCAGTGCTGAAACCAGTCATCCACCTCACGCAACAATGCACTATACCGATCCAGCAGTAAGTTCACAGGTTTTATTTCAGCGTGAGTACAAATTCAACAAGACCCTCAATCTGCTCCTTGTCAACCTGACTGCTGAAGGCAGGCATTCCGCCCGGACGACCTTCCGAGATGGTTTTGGCAAGATCCAGCCTTGATTTGCCGTATTTGTACTTTGAGATTGTTAAATCCGGGCCAACACCCCCTTTGGCATTTTCACCATGACACGCCACACACAGAGTCCCATACAGCTTTTTGCCGACGGCAACATACGCCTCCACCTTGTGACCGCTCCCGTCATACCCGGCTCCGGTTGTCTCTGCTGCCAGATGGGCACTCTTTTTCTGGCTGTCACGCGCTTTTTTTGCCGCATCGGCTTCGTCCTGCGAACTCCAGCCGCTGAGCAGGTAATATCCCATGTAGATCACGCCCCATACAGCCAGTACAGCAAAAAGAATCCGAAAAACGCTTGGGGAACTTTTTTCCTCACGATACTTTATCCCATCATACTCATGCTGTTCTGACATATATCAACTCCTTGGATATGAATTAGTCGTCCTCGAGCATTCGGTGTTTCGGCTCCTCAAGTTTCTGTTTCCGGTTTCTGTTGTAGGTTGCAAAAGCTATGGCAACCAGAATCGCCAGCAAAAAACCTGTCAGCAATAAAAAAACAAAGCGGGCGTCAATCATCATTTGGTATCCAGCTTGATGTACGTCACCAGCTTCCAGATTTTCTGCTCGTCCAGCGAACTGCTGAAGGCCGGCATGCCGTTTGCCGTGCTCCCTTGAGAGATTATTTTAAACAAGTCGGTTTCTGATTTGGTGGAACCTTTCAATGCAGGACCGAGAGTCCCTTCGCGTTTTTCACCATGGCATGAAGCGCACTGTTGCTTGTAAATCGCTTTGGCTTCTTCCTCAACCGCCTTCAAATCGGTATATGGATTGCTCTGAGCTACTGGCGCCTGCACTGCAGCACCGGCATTCTTTACCGGAATATCAGTACCCAGCTTACGCATATACGCGATGATGGCATCCATCTCACTCTTGCCCTTGAGTTCATCAAGGTCAGCCTGGGTATAGGGGAATTTAAGCAGCTTCATTTTCCGCTCGGAATAGGTGGTATCAAGAGGCTGATTCAAAAACGCATAAGACGGCATGTTTGAAGCCGGAACAACAGACTGCGGATTCTCCATATGTTTCTTGTGCCAGGCTGGAGTCAGAGGCTTCAGGCCGATTCGGGCCAGGTCAGGACCGGTGCGGCGGGAGCCCCACAGGTGGGGACGATCATAGACAAACTCCCCCGACTTCGAGTAGCCGCCGCCGTTGCCGTAGCGCTCAACATCTGCCGCCAGCGTACGCACCGTCTGGGAGTGGCAGTTGTTGCACCCTTCCCGCATATAGAGGTCTCGCCCTTCCTGCTGCAGAGGAGTGTACGGCTTGACCTCTGCAATCTTGTCGCTGTCGCTGTTGATCCATTTGAATGGAGCAATCATGGTAATTGTAGTGCCGATCATAATCACGACAAAAGCCAGAATGATAAAAATAACGGGATTTTTTTCCAACATGGTATCGTCCTCGTCTGTAGTGAATTTAAGTAAGGTATTACAGCGTTCCGTCGGCAGATTACGCCTTGGCAACGGATGACTCCGCACCTTTCTGAAAAGTTTTGTAGATGTTGTAGATAAAGAGTGCTAATCCGGCCAGATAGATGAAACCGCTGATCGCCCTGATCTTGTAATACGGGAAGATAGCGATCATAGTTTCCATAAAACTGTAGTGCAGCGTTCCGTCCGGATTGGTGGCCAGCAGCATACTTCCCTGCTGAACTCCGGCAATCCACATGGTTATGGAATAAATCAGCTGTCCGACCAGAACCAGCCAGAAGTGAGCATTTGCAAGCTTGATACTGTAGATTTCGGTATCACTCAACGTTGTTGTTACATAATAGGTGGCGCCAAACAGTATCATGGAAACCCACCCCATCGTACCCATGTGGACATGCCCCGGAACCCAGTCAGTGTAATGGATAAATGCCGAGAACGAACGAACAGCCTGCATCGGACCCTGCAGCGTCTGTAATCCGTAGAAAGTTATGCCGACAATCATGAATTTGACCAGATAATTGGACTTCATTTTTTCCCACTGGCCGTTCATGGTCAGATAGCCGTTCATAACCGCGCCCCACGAAGGCGCGATCAACATGATCGAGAAAGCCATAGCAACGGTCTGAATCCAGTCCGGCACCGGTGTCCAAAGCAGATGATGTGCTCCGGTCCAGAGGTACATGAAGATCAGACTCCAGAAGGCGATAATTCCCATCCGGTGACTGTAAATCGGATTATTGGTGATTTTCGGGAGGAAATAATAAAAGATCGCAAGAGGAGGTACGGTAAGCACCATAGCCACGGCATTATGGCCGTACCACCACTGCACATTGGCATCGTTGGTTCCTGCAAAGGCCGAGTAGGATTTAAACAGATGGAGCGGCATCCCCAGATTGTTGACCACGTACAGCACCGTAACGCCGACCAGCGCAGCCATGATGTACCAGAGCGAGATATACATCTGCTCTTCCTTACGCTTGAGGATCGTCATAAAGACATTGATCGAGAAAAGCACCCAGAGGATGGCAACAACGATCGCCAGAGGCCATTCCAGCTCGGCGTACTCCTTGGTGCGGTTGATCCCCATGGCCAGCGTCACCGCTGCGGATGCAATGGCGACGTTAAAGATCCAGAGCGTTACCCGTGCCAGCTTCGGACTCCAGAGCGGCGTTTTGGTGAGCCTCTGAGTGATATAAAAAAACATTGCGATGAAGCTGCCGATGCCCCAGCCGAAAATACCGGCATTGGTGTGAATCGGGCGGAGTCGGCCATACGTCAGGTAAGGCGCAACATTCAGTTGTGGCCAGGCCAGCTGCAGGGAGATCACAATGCCGACGACGACCGCAATCGTTCCCCAGATGATGCTCCAGGTGATGAAACCTTTTACCGAGTCATCCACATACCGCGTTGATGCTTTCATGCTTCTGCTCCTTTAAGTCAAATCCTTTGAATCAAGGGTAATTTTTAAGTACTGTAATGGCTTTCGCTACTGTGTGGTGAGTATAACAGACAAAATTGTGACGACAAGTCGTGGTAACACAAAAACTGTACAGGCATTTTATTATTTTAACGATACAAATAAGATTGTTTTTATCTCTAATGGAGTGCCAAGAAAAAGTCAATACAAAAACTTTACATTTTTCAATTCAATCCGGCATCGACCAACAGACAGAAAAATACTCTCATTATATACCGAGGACGGCTATTCCCACTCAATTGTTGCCGGAGGCTTACTGGATATATCGTAGACAACCCGGTTGATTCCCTTGACTTCATTGATGATCCGACCGCTGATGCGGGCCAGATCCTCATACGGCATCGGGTACCAGTCGGCGGTCATGAAATCTTTGGTCTCAACTGCTCGCAGGGCAACCACATACTCATAGGTACGGCCATCGCCCATGACGCCAACGCTTTTGACCGGCAGAAACACCGCAAAAGCCTGACTGATCTTGTCATAATGTCCTGAGGCGTAAAGTTCCTCTATATAAATTGCATCAGCCCGGCGTAGAATTTCGCAGTACTCTTTTTTTACTTCACCGAGAATACGCACACCGAGACCGGGACCGGGAAAGGGGTGGCGCCAGACCATCTGACGGGGCAGACCAAGCTCTTCCCCGATAGCGCGCACTTCATCCTTGAACAGCTCCCGAAGTGGTTCGAGCAATGTAAGCTTCATATACTCAGGCAGTCCGCCGACATTGTGATGACTCTTGATATTATGTGCCTTGCCGGTTTTTGCGCCGGCAGATTCTATGACGTCCGGATAAATGGTTCCCTGAGCCAGCCAGTTGGCATCTTTAATCAGTTTTGATTGTTCTTCGAAAATATCAACGAACAGGCCGCCGATGATCTTGCGTTTTTTCTCCGGATCACTTACGCCAGCCAGGGCTGACAAAAAACGCTCCTCTGCATCAACCCGGATAACCTTGACCCCGAGATTCAGCGCGAAAGTCGCCATAACCTGATCACCCTCCCCCAGACGTAGCAGACCATTGTCAACGAAAACGCAGATCAACTGGTCACCGATTGCACGATGGATCAAAGCGGCGGCAACCGAGGAGTCAACTCCCCCGGAGAGTCCGAGTATAACAGTGTCGTCATCGACCTGGTGACGGATCCGTTCGATAGAATCCTCAATAATCCGGCCGGGAGTCCATTGCCCGCTACAGTTGCAGATCGCCCGGACAAACGTGTCGATGAGCTGCTCGCCACGCGGCGTATGGTTCACCTCAGGATGAAACTGGACGCCGAAGAGATTTCTGCTGATATTCTGGATAACACAGACCGGGGCGTTAGATGTCCCTGCAACGACATCAAAACCATCCGGAACACGGGACACATGGTCACCATGACTCATCCAGACCGGACTACTGCCATCAACAAAAAAACTGTCAAACATCGGGCCCGGTTGACCGACAGAGAGTAGTTCAGCATGGCCGAATTCCCTTTTACCAGCCGGTACGACCTCACCGCCGAAGTGGCGACTCATCAGCTGCATACCATAGCAGATCCCAAACACCGGTACGCCGAGCTCAAAAAGTTCCTCCGCGACAGATGGTGCCCCCTCGTCATAGACCGAACAGGGACCACCGGACAGTATAATGCCACTGGGGGCAAAAGAACGGATTGCCGCAAGATCCATATCGAACGGGTGCAGTTCGCAGTAAACATGAGCTTCTCGGACACGACGGGCGATCAACTGGGTATATTGGGAGCCGAAGTCAAGTATCAGGATTTTTTGACTGTGAATGTCGGTAGCCATATTTCTCACTTTCAAATTGATGAATTAATTTTGTGATACAAATTGAATCTAAACAGAGTAGAACCCAGATAGTCATCTTATACCGGATAACGGATACACGCGAAGTTTACTCAGATTTGGAGTAAAAATACCATCTGCAAATGAAGCATTAATTTCCGGATCTTCGAATAGAATAGTAAACGTTTCTTTTGCAACGGTTTCGTATGAAATCTCAAGTGGGAATGCCACACCTCTCACCGTGGTGTATCTGCCGTATCTGACTTTGCCACCCTCTGCTGTTGCCTTTGAAGTTAACAAGCCATTTTCAAAAGCAGCTTTTTCCTGGTTGCCATACTTATTGGTTCTCTCAATGACAACTGTGCGCCTCGAGGATTCAGGGAGATCAATATCGATAAGCCAATGTATGTTTCGCCATCCACTGATATTCCCTTTTACAGGCAAATCCATGTAAGAACCGCTAAAAGCAGTGCCGTTTCCAGAATCAATAATCGTAATCTGATCTCCGGATACGTATACTTCCTGAAGGACTGAACCAAACGGCGAGAGAATGACAGCCCGGATTTGATCCGGCTTTCGGTACATGAGAACCCCGTTGCCGGAGGTACTCCGATCGGAGGTTGTATAGGAAAGTGACGCGTTGCTGGAAAATGCTTCAACAGCAACACCACTCATATATTCAACTTCGGCAGGTTGGCGATATGACTGGCAGCCGGAGAGAAAAACCATTACTAACAGCATAAAAAATGCCGCAAGAGCAGGCTTAACAAATATATGTCTGAAAATGACATAATTTTTAACCATCGTCACATCACCTCGATTTTATGAAAACCTGATCCATATGATGCCCCCTTGCCGGCATTGAAATAACTGCCGAGAAGCAGCAGTGAGAACATCGGCTCGACAAGCCCGGCACATTCAACCGAACCGGTTAAACCTGCCTGGCTCAAACTATTAGACCATGGTGGACGAGTATACTGTATCTTGTCGTCAAAAACAGCAACGTTTTGAGCGCATTTTGCCAGGTGTACATAATCCAGATTCAGCTCTCCGACACCGTAATACGCCCATAATGAAGAGCAGCGACGTAACTGACTGCAAAAAAACGTGTTGAAGTCAAAACGATGAGTAATTGAGCCATTACTTAGCAAACGCAGCGGCGAAACCAGTCTCAATCCGGCGTGGTCAGAATGAACAGTATTCTGCAGGATATGCTCACCGGAAAGGAGAACTATATTCCCGGACAGTAACTCGGCAGGTGTAATGTCATGCCTGACTTCCTGATGATCAAGGCTATGGGAACGCACGGTATATGGCAGCCCGGTAGAATTTACCCCTGTTTCAACAATGCGCAAAAGCGCTGCGTGAAATAATCCAATATAATTTATCGCCGAGCCGACAATGACAAGACCTACAGTACTGGACAACGTATTATCATCCATCCCTCTGATGTATAAAGAAAATGGTAATGATGGTTTTTGGTGGAGTCGTATAATTTCAGGATCAGGTGACAGTTTTTTATTAAATATATTACAGTAGGAGCACCCAACCTGCTGGCTGCAGACATCACAGTTACCCTGCGGGAACCGGCAGCACAGTGATTTGAACTCTGCTTCAAATGTACGCAACACTTGATGAAGTGCGGCGGTTAATTGAGCGGGAGGATCAGTAGTAACCTCACACTCTATGCGAACAAAATCTAATCCCACAGGATTTCAGCTCCAAAAAAATCGGGGCAGCCAAAAAGGCCGCCCCGAAAGCTCAATATCAGTTCATAGAATAAAATCAGACTACCAATGCCTTGATAAACTCCCGGTTCATGCGTGCAATGAACTTGACGTTTATCCCCTTCGGACAGGCAGCCATACACTCATAGTGGTTAGAGCAATTGCCGAAACCACATTCCGTCATGGTATCAGTCATATTCTTCACTCGAGCAGAAGCTTCGCCTTTACCCTGTGGTAATATCGCCAACTGGGAAACTTTAGCTCCGGTGAACAGCATAGCCGAACCATTCGGGCAACCGGCAACACATGCACCACAACCAACACATTCAGCGGCATCCATAGCCTCATCAGCAACCGGTTTTGGAATCAGAATTGCGTTACCGTCAGCGACTCCGCCGGTGTGACAGGAGGTGTAACCACCGGCCTGAATAATTTTGTCCAGAGCGGAACGATCCACAATCAAGTCACTAATGATCGGGAATGCGCGTGCTCTCCACGGCTCAATGTAGATTGTATCACCATCCTTGAATTTACGCATATGCAGCTGACATACCGTTGTGCGGTCCTGTCCGCCGTGCGGTGCCCCGTTAATAACCTGGGAACACATGCCGCAGATGCCTTCGCGACAGTCGTGGTCAAAAACGATAGGGGTTTTCCCTGCGTGGATCAGATCTTCGTTCACACAATCAAGCATCTCCAGAAAAGAATGGTGATCGGTGATGTTTTTTGCAGTATAGGTTTCGAATTTACCTGCATCGCTGGCATTTTTCTGGCGCCACACGATCAGTGTCAAAGTCATGGTCTTGTGATCGCTCATTATTTGTAGCTCCTTATGGCGAGATGTACATTGTCAAATTTCAGAGGTTCCTTGTGCAGTTCCGGTTCCTTATCGGCACCCTTGTACTCCCAGGCTCCGACATAGCAGAAGTTAACATCGTCACGCTGCGCTTCACCAGCATCCTGATATTCAGAACGGAAATGGCCGCCGCAGGACTCGTTACGGTGCAGGGCATCCTTGCACATAAGTTCACTGAACTCGAGGAAGTCGGCAGTACGACCGGCGTTTTCCAGCTGCTGATTGAGTTCAGAACCACTGCCGGTAACTTTGACATTCTTCCAGAACTCTTCGCGCAGTGCAGGAATCTTTTTGAGGTTCGTTTCAAGAGATTCCTTGGTACGAGCCATACCGCAGTTTTCCCACATCAGGCCGCCGACTTCACGCATGAATTCAAAGACCGTCTTTTTGCCATTGATTCCGAGCATCTTGTTCTGTTCAGCGGTGACATCTTCTTCACATTTTTTGAATTCAGGATGGTCTGTCTTGACCTGCCCCGGCTTGACAGTGGCCAGATAGCCACCGATTGTGTATGGAATAACAAAGTAGCCATCGGCCAAACCCTGCATGAGAGCCGAAGCACCCAGGCGGTTGGCGCCGTGAACCGAGAAGTTGGCCTCACCCAGTACAAACAGTCCGGGAATATTGCTCATCAGGTTATAATCGACCCAGAGACCGCCCATTGAATAGTGCGGAGCGGGGTACATACGCATCGGACGTTTGTAGCCGTTTTCATCAGTGATTTTTTCATACATCTCGAACAGGTTGCCGTAACGTTCACGGATGGTATCTTCCCCAAGTCGTTTAATGGAATCGGCAAAATCAAGGTATACACCGCGACCACCAGGACCGACACCGCGACCATCGTCGCACTGCTCCTTGGCAGCACGGGAAGCAATATCACGCGGTGCCAGGTTACCGTAGGAGGGATACTTACGCTCAAGGTAATAATCACGATCATCTTCAGCAATTTCAGCGGGATGCTTACCGCAATCTTCTTTCTTCTTTGGAACCCATACGCGACCGTCGTTTCTGAGTGATTCAGACATCAGGGTCAGCTTGGACTGATAATCGCCAGCCTGTGGAATACAGGTCGGGTGGATTTGGGTGTAGCAGGGATTGGCAAAATACGCGCCTTTTTTGTGTGCTTTCCAGTTGGCCGTAACCGAGCATCCCATAGCATTTGTGGAGAGATAGAATACATTTACGTACCCGCCGGTAGCGAGGCAGACAGCGTCAGCTGCATAGCTTTCTATTTCACCGGTTACCAGATTACGCACCGTAATACCGCGGGCGACACCGTCAACGACAACCAGATCAAGCATCTCGCGACGGTCGTACATCTTGACCGAACCAAGCTTGATCTGCCGGGAAAGAGCCGAGTAGGCACCGAGCAGCAGCTGCTGGCCGGTCTGGCCACGGGCGAAGAAGGTACGGGAAACCTGGGCACCACCAAAAGAACGGTTATCAAGGTAACCGGCATAGTCGCGGCCAAAAGGAACGCCCTGGGCTACGCACTGATCGATGATGTTGTTCGACACCTGAGCAAGTCGCCAGACGTCTGCTTCACGGGCGCGGAAGTCACCGCCTTTAATTGTGTCATAGAAAAGGCGATAGATCGAATCGCCGTCGTTCGGATAGTTTTTGGCAGCGTTGATGCCACCCTGTGCAGCGATGGAGTGGGCGCGACGCGGGCTGTCCTGATAACAGAAAGCCTGTACGTTGTAACCAAGTTCACCAAGAGACGCCGCGGCAGCACCACCGGCCAGGCCGGTACCAACGACAATTACGCTATACTTCCGTTTATTTGCGGGATTGACCAGCTTCAGGTCGAAACGGTGCTTGTCCCAGGTCTGTTCAATAGGTCCGGTTGGACATTTTCCATCAAGTATCACAATAACCCCCTTAACCTTTCAGAATGCCGGCAAAAATTGTCAGCGGGATGGTAACATAACCGAGAAAAAGACCGAGAGCGACGAGCGTGCCGAATTTAACAAGAATCGGCTGGCTCTTGTCGCAGCTCCACCCCATCGTCTGGAAGAAGCTCTGGATGCCGTGTGAAAGATGCAGAAACAGGGCAACCATCGCTCCGGCATAAATGAATGATACAAAGATATTCCTGAATCCGGCGATAACCATGCCGAGAACATTGGGTACCATTTCATTATGTAACGGCACCAGATTCTTCAACGCAGATGTTTCCGGGCTTATCACCTGGAGGGTGAAATGGGCCAGATGATACAGCAGAAAAAGTCCGAGCAGAGATCCGGTCCAGATCATGTTTTCACTGGCAAACGTTGCCTTCTGAGTAGACTTGACCGCATACTGCTGGGGACGACCACCACGGTTTTCAATGGTCAGCTGGATACCAAACCAGATGTGAACACAAACCATGGCCAGCAATGCCAGACGGAATCCGATGATGATCGGAAGCGGCAAACTGTGGAGGTGTACGGCATAGGCGTTGATTCCGCCATTGAGCCACCCGAAGATGGAGCTGTTACCGAGCAGATGTACAACAGCGAACAGAACCATGGCCTGGCCTGTGATCGCCATCAGGATCTTTCTGCCGATGGATGACGAGGTGAGTTGCATAGCATTCCTTCCTTTAGATAGTTTTATTCTTCACAATGAAAAATTTCTTTGAAACAACAGGGAATTCGGGAGGGCCGTCATAAAACTTTCGGGGGTCCGCGCCAACAAAACCGGGAGACAACTTTCATTCGTAAACCTCCTTGAGATTGGTATCTGGATGCGTCGATCGAAGTTGGTGGCGCAAGTTCAGTTATACATATAGATTCAACCGCAGTGATACTAAACATCGTTATGAAAAATTGCAACCATTTTGTGTATACAGAGTACAATTAAAACGTCATAAACCACTATCCGGAACTCACAAATTGCATTTTAACGCTCATTCTGATACTAAGACTTCAGCGTTAAACACCGGCAGTTTCCCTCGGTTCCGCTTTTGGAGATTCCATGAAATTCTCACTTCTTAAAAAAGACCCCGCCTGCTCGGCCCGCCTCGGCATTGTCACTACTGCACGCGGCGACATTCAAACTCCTATTTTTATGCCGGTAGCAACTCACGGGGCCATGAAGCCGCTTACCCCGGCACAAATCAAGGAGACCGGCTCCCAGATTATCCTTTCAAATACATATCATCTGCATTTGCAGCCGGGAGAAGGTCTGGTTAAAAAAGCCGGCGGACTGCACAAATTTATGGCATGGGACAAACCCATCCTTACCGACTCCGGTGGATTTCAGGTATTTTCACTTCCTAATAAACGAATTACAGAAGATGGTGTGTTCTTCAAGCATGAGATCACCGGGTCAGAGATTTATCTTGATCCAGCAATTGCGACAAGAATCCAGCAGGATCTCGGCGCCGACATTATCATGGCATTTGATGAATGCATCCCCTACCCCTGTGACCGTTCTTATGCTGAAAAATCAACCCTGAAAACAATCCGGTGGTTGAAAGAGTGTCAAAATACCATGACTGACAACGGCCAGGCTCTGTTCGGTATTGTTCAGGGAAGTGTGTACGAAGATCTGCGTGAAATGTGTGCAAAAGAGATGCGCAAACTTGATCTGCCTGGCTACGCAATCGGAGGTGTCAGTGTCGGCGAAGGACTTGAACTGCTGAAAAAGATAGTCGGTTTCACAACCCCTCATCTGCCGGAAGACAAGCCGCGTTATCTGATGGGTGTCGGCCTCCCAGAGGACATACTTGAAAGTGTTGAGCGTGGCATTGATATGTTTGACTGCGTTATTCCGACGCGATATGCCAGAAGCGCCACCCTTTTTACCCGTCGCGGCAGAATCCGCCTGACCAACAAAAACTATAAGCGGGATTTTTTTCCCGTTGATCCGAGTTGCAGTTGCTATACCTGCCAAAACTTCTCAAGAGCCTACCTGCATCATCTTTTCGTGTCCAATGAAGTTCTCTCGGCAGTTTTATCCGCGATCCACAATGTCCACTTTTATCTGGCAATGATGGCAGAGATTCGTCACGCAATTGGAGAAGGTCGGTTCCTTGAGTATAAAGCAAAATTTCTGTCAGAGTATCTGCGCGGCTGATATATCGGGCACTGGACTGCTTGAACCGGCGGCAACTCTGGACTGTTTAGTTGTAATTCTTTTTTAGATGTTAGTTTTGTATTATCTTCACACCGCTGACCGGCTATTCACTCTATGGAGAATTTATGGCAGGATATGAACAAACATTCCTGGAGCAGATCACTAATATTCAAGGGGTGGATTTTTCAACCTGGGCCGGTTGGGAAAAATTGATGGCCTGGACAAAACGACAGGCATGGTCAAGGGATTTTCTCGGAGATGACAAAATACCCGCCCGCTTTATGCATCCAACCACTCTTGCTGATGAATTAACTAAATATCTTGGCGGATAAACACATGAATTATTTTTTACGCACATCCTTTATCCGGCATTATTCCTTGACGTATTTTACCACCTGAATTATAAGTAACTCCCTCGGCGGAGTGGTGAAATGGTAGACACAGCAGACTCAAAATCTGCCGATCGCAAGGTCATGCCGGTTCGAGTCCGGCCTCCGCTACCATAGACAAAAAAAAGGCTCACACAGTTTCTCCGGTGAGCCTTTTTGTTAATTTTAATCAGGCAACTTTTATACTTCAATAACAAACCCTCTGACACCCGCCCTCCCTGCGGCTTTAGCGTCATACATTGCAATATCGGCCGCCTTGATAAGACCTGCCCGATTATCGGCATCATCCGGAAATGTTGCCACGCCAAAACTGGCGGTCAACGCAATCGGTGTATTCTCGTCAGAAAAAAAACTCGTCTCTCGCATGGCGAGTAACAGCTTGCAAGCCATTTTAACACCCTGCTCTTTTCCGGTATGAGGAAGGATGATTGCAAATTCATCACCTCCATAGCGGGCAGCCATATCGGAAGATCGTATCTGTTTTCCGACAAGTGCGCCGAATTCTCCCAACATTCGACTACCAACCAGATGGCCGTGAGTGTCATTAATTCCTTTAAAATGATCCAGATCGAGAAATACGAGTGAAAATGCCGTGCCATAACGACTTGACCGCTTAACTTCACTCTCGATCAAATGCCCGAAATGACGTGAATTATACAGGCCGGTCAGATCATCAGTAATTACCAGTTCACTGATACGTTCGTAGTTGCGCGCATTTTCAAGAGCGATGGCTGCAAAATCTGCAATGACAGAAATAAGCATAATATCGCTTTCATCAAAATCTATTTCTTCAAAACTATTGATCAGCTCGATAACTCCGATAACATGATCTTTAATTTTCATCGGTACACATACAATTGAGCGGGTAGTAAACATCGATTGCTGGTCAAAGTTTTTTGCGAACCGGTCATCCTTGCTTACATCCGGTATCAGCAGAGATTCACCATGCAGCGCAACCCATCCGGCAATACCCTTGCCCCGTTCGATGTGTATCCCCTTTAACTGTTCAGAGACAGAAGACACCGCGATTTCAAAAACCAGGTCGCCGGATTGACTGTCAACCAGAAGAAGAGACCATGCTTTGGGCTTAAGCAGCCGTTCAACCTGTTTCATAATGGTTTCCAGAATAGCGTGGATATCGAGGCAGGAAGTCAATGCCTTGCCAATTTCGATCATTGACGCGAATTCCTCATTACGCCGTTCCAGCTGTTTTGATAATGATTCTGTCGGTTCAAATGCCATATGTATGATCTCCAGGTAAGCGCATAATAATTTAAACAGATTCCATCCGTTAAAAAAGGATCGTAAGCGTCTCGATACAAAGTACACGGCACAGATTTACAGAGATTTTACTCCAACATAAGCAATCGCCAAGCCAGAGGCAATCATGACCAACACGAAAACCAACCACCCGGGGAAGCTCTTTCCACCAGCCTGATTTGACCCGGCATCCTGTCCTTTTTCGACCAACAGTGCTATGGCAGTTATGCAGAGAGCGCAGCAGATTGAGACACAGAGTGGGCACCAACCGCCGATAATGAATTTTTGTATCCAGAGCAGGCGCAACTCAGCACCGATTCCGGAAAAAACCATTGCGGCAAGCAGATAATCCAGCAGGGGAATCTTTTTGCGTTTCCAGAGTAACATGAGGATAATACTGAAGTAAGCAATGCCAAGCCATCCCATACCGATTCCGAAGAAAGTAAAACTGGCAGTGTCTCTGCACGCAGTTGCAAGACACAACTCCTCAACGACAGTAAACAGAGAAACCGCCAGGCCGGTTGTCAGTGATAGCCAGAGCAGAAGAGACACTACACGTCTTGTGCCACTGTGAGGAGACATTTCCCGTGCACTGGATTGGTGAAACATGAACAACTCCCGGGTAAAGATTTATTGTGATTACGTCAGTGCGTGGAGAATCTTACCCGTCACCTTGTTTACCACATGATTTCGCGATAATGATGCAACAGGCGGTGGGCGACGGATACCAAGGAACCTGAGCTCTTCCAGAATTCTGGCATCCTTGCGGATTTTGATCCCTTTCCGGAATGTTTTGATAGCATAATCCTTCTTATTAGCGAGAAGATAAATTCGACCCAGGTGCAGATAATGCTCAATATTTTGAGGGTTCAAGGCTATAGCTTTCAAACATAACTCAATTCCTTTCCGAAATTGACCGGCCTCCCTAGCCAGAGTGTAGCCCATTAGAGAGAGCATTTCAGGAGAATCCGAATGGTGATGACTATATTGATCCATGAGAGTTCCTTTTGTTATTGGCTCATAATAGCACAAATTAACAGAGTTACTGAATGCATTTACTTTCTCAGCCACACTTCACTCTATCCCGGATGGTAGCACAACTCCGCCCGATACAACAAATTTCACCGCATCCTCTACGGACATGCCGCTCTCAAATACATCACATTCGTGGAACCAGAGTGCAAACCCGGACGTAGGATTCGGCATAGTGGGAATGTAGACCACAACATACGGCACGCCATCCCGCTCAACTTCAGCCGTTACAAATCCAACAGCACGAACGCCGGGACGGGGCCACTCTACGAAAACCGCCCGTCGATAGGACGAACCTCCATCTTTAAAAACCTTGATCAACTGCTTGCTGGAACTATAAATCGACTTGACCAGAGGAATTCTCGTCATCAACGTATCACCCAACTTCAGCAAACGGCTCCCAAGCACGTTTGTGGCCACCAGTCCGGTCAGGTAAATAACGACTGCGCCGGTGATCATGCCGATCCCTGGAATATGCCCCCCGCCCCGCCCGCTGAAAGCCATAAAGCTATCGAGATGACTCCCCAGTATCCCGTCGGCAAAATTGAAAAGAAACTTCAGAATAAATATTGTGATGCCGAACGGAATGACAATAAAAATCCCGGCCAGAAATTTCCCCTTGAGATGGTTGAGCACAGTTCCCCCTAGGTTATTAGAATCCAAAGCCGGCAGCATACACGCAAAACCCCCGTCAGGGATAAATCCATGACGGGGGTTTATTCTACGCTATCAACGTCTGTGCCTCAAGTATTTCATCTGCTTTTCATCAATTTAATCTACTTGAATTCAGGCATCTCATCAAACTGCAGATACTTATAAATTTTATCCTTGTTCGGTTCAATCTTCTCTTTGTATATCTTGAAGAACTCAGACGGTTTCGGCAACCTTCCCAATAATGCAGTTACCGCTCCAAGTTCGGCGGAGCCGAGATATACTTTGGCACCGTTGCCGATACGGTCATCAAAATTACGGGTTGAAGTTGAGTACATATTAACCCCGTCCGGAACGCGAGCCTGGTTACCCATGCAGAGCGAACAGCCGGCAATTTCAATGCGGGCTCCAAATGCGCTGTAAACCGCGAAGTAAGCTTCATCTTTGAGCTGCTGCTGATCCATACGGGTCGGCGGGCAGATCCAGGTGCGAACAGCAGGATTAAATGTCTGACCACGCCAGATCTCTGCAGCGGCCCGGAAGTGACCGATGTTGGTCATACAGGAACCGAGAAACACGTCCTGAATTTCTGTGCCGGCCACTTTGGACAACAGTTTGACATCATCAGGATCATTTGGACAGGCCAGAATCGGCTCTTTAATATCAGCCAGGTCTATTTCAATGACTGCCGCGTACTGAGCACTCTTGTCGGCTTTCAGCAGTGTCGGCTTTTTCAGCCATTTTTCTACATCCTTGATACGGTTCTTCAGCGTATTAGCGTCAGAATAACCTTCGGCAATCATCTTCTTCATCAGCGCAACGTTGGATTTAAGATATTTAGCAACCGATGCCTCGGAAAGCTGGATACAGCCGGCAGCAGCCGAACGCTCGGCAGCGGCATCGGTCAATTCAAATGCCTGCTCGACTGTCAGGTCCGGGAGACCTTCCATCTCAAGAATACGGCCATTAAAGATATTGACCTTGTTCTTCTTCGGAACAGTCAAAAGCCCCTGCTTGATGGCCCAGAAAGGAATGGCGTTGACGGCGTCGCGCAGCGTAATGCCGGTGTTCAGTTTACCCTTGAAGCGTACCAGAACGGATTCAGGCATATCCAGCGGCATGAAGCCCATAGCGCCGGCAAAAGCCACCAGACCGGAACCGGCCGGAAAAGAGATGCCGATCGGGAAACGGGTGTGGGAGTCGCCACCGGTACCAACGGTATCAGGAAGCAGCAGACGGTTCAGCCAGGAGTGGATAACTCCGTCGCCGGGACGAAGAGCAACACCGCCACGCTCGGCAGTGAAGCCGGGCAGGTTCTTGTGCATCTTGACATCAGCAGGTTTCGGATACGCAGCGGTGTGACAGAACGACTGCATGTACATCGGAGCCTGAAACTTGAGACAGGCCAGTTCCTTTAACTCGTCGGCGGTCATCGGACCGGTTGTGTCCTGCGAACCAACCGTCGTCATTTTCGGTTCACAGGCGGTACCGGGCAGAATACCGGCAACACCGCAGGCCTGGCCGACCATCTTCTGGGCGAGCGAGAAGCCCTGTTTGGCTTTTGGTTTCGGATTGACCGGCAGAGTAAATACTTTTGTCGGCTTAAGACCGAGTATCGCGCGTGCTTTATCAGTGACAGCACGACCGATGATCAGTGGAATACGCCCGCCGGCACGAAACTCGTCCGGAACAGTGTTGGGCGAAATGGCGAGCTTGGAGAGAACTTTCTTCCCGGACTCATCAGTAATAATACCTTTTTTTGTATCGATCACGATGACATCACCGGTATTCATCCCGGACACATCAGCTTTAAGAGGCAGAGCACCGGAGTCCTGAGCTGTGTTGAAGAAGATCGGAGCAATGACGCCGCCGATAATCACGCCGGCGGTCTTCTTGTTCGGTACGCAGGGCATATCATCACCAATCGCCCAGAGGACACTGTTGCAGGCGGATTTACGCGAAGATCCGGTTCCGACGACGTCACCCACAAAGGCAACCTGATACCCTTCTTTGCGGAATTTGGCAATTGTTGCCAGGCCGTCTTTAAAACGGGTTTTGCCCATAGCCAGCGAGTGCAGCGGGATATCGGGGCGACTCCAGGCATCACCGGCCGGGGAGAAGTCATCCGTATTTATCTCGCCTTCCACCTTATACACTTTGACCTTGATCGTATCAGCCACACCCTTGCGATGAGTAAACCAGTCAGCATCGGCCCATGACTTGAGTACTTTGGCAGCAGCGGCATTTTTACCGGTGGTGGCAAGCTTGGTGATTTCATCAAAGGCATTGTAGACCAGCGTGATGCCGGACAGGGCACAGGCAGCCTCGTCAGCCAGTTTTTTATCTTTCAGCGCGGCAACCAGCGGAGCAACGTTATAGCCGCCGATCATAGTACCCAGCATACGAATGGCATCAACGGGAGTTATCAGTGGTGATTTCAGTTTGCCGGATACAACACCGGCCAGGAACTCTGCCTTCACTTTGGCGGACGGATCAACGCCGGGAGAAACACGGTCCTTTATCAATGCAAGCAGAAACTGCTCTTTTCCCTTTGGCGGTTTTACCAGTAATTTACAAAGATCGGCAGTCTGCTCCGGAGTCAACGGGAGTGCGGGAATACCCTGAGCCGCCCTCTCCTTTTCATGTGCAAGATACGCTTCAATCATCTACTGTTCCTCCTTCGTGGGATATATACTTCCGGTGATAGTGACGTATTAAATCGCATACTGTATACACTTTTAAGGATTATTCTGTCAAATCAAAAGTAAGCGGAATCAGCCAATTCAGCAGACAGAATAACGTGCAAAGCTCGTTCATTCACTCGGTAGGTCGTGTTAGGCGAATATATGCAGTAACGCGACAAAAACACTATTTTAGCTTCGCCTGTTTCGCAAATCTCTCCGACACACTCGCCTGAGCTGCGTAATCGGGATATTTCTGCAGCTGGCCCTTCAGACGTGAAATCCGTTCGGAAAGTGGCGGGTGCGTCGAGAACCACGACCCCTTTTTATCCTTACTGGACGCTTCCAGCTTCTGCAACTTCTCCAGAACCCTGATCATTGCCGAAGGATCATATCCGGTACGATAGGTTGTTTCCATGGCAGCTAGGTCAGCTTCGAATTCCATTTCCTTATCCAGACCCTTGTCAAACAGGACGGCCTGCATATCGCCGATGGCTGAAGCGAATTTTTTCCCTGTGTCCCCTTTCATGCTGGCTGCGGTGATCGTTCCGACACCCTCAAAAAACTGGGCACGCTGGGTGCTCTTCAGAGCGTGTTTTGCAGAAACATGTCCTATTTCGTGTGCCAGAACAGCGGCCAGTTCGGCCTCATCACTCAAAAGATTGAACAGGGCGCGACTGATGAAAATTACTCCACCCGGAACAGCAAAGGCGTTCTGCACCTGACTGTCCAATACGGCAAACTGATAGGGAATAGTTGCACGTTTGCTGTTCGCAGCCACTGCGTTTCCGACCAGATTCAGATACTGCTGCAGTTGCTCACTTTTAACCGGATTCCCGAAGCGCTGCAAACCTTCGAGAGCCAGGCTTTCACCAATTGAGCGCTCGGTTTTATAGTCGATTTCCTGCGAGCTTGATAATACTTTGGTTGCTCCGGAAAATATTTTGCTCTCCTTTGAGTCCGGATTGGTAAATTTTTGCACTTGATCAAAGAGACCGGCAAAAGCAAATGTTGCTGACAGCATCAGAGTTATAAGCGCCATAAAAATAAATTTTTTCATTTCTTACCTCCCTGAACCAGGGCGTATTCGCCTATTTTTCCCTCTTTCAGAAAAGCTTTCAACTCCTTGGAACTGACTTTACGCAGCAATACGATATCGAGGGATTTCTTATACACTTCCGGAGTGCCGCGATCCTTTGCGTACTGGGTTGTTTCGGGCGAGAGGCCGCGGATGCTGCGGGCGCTATCTGCCTTGGCGGTATTGATCTGACTCTTTTGCATAGTGTCACCGAAGAGGCCACCTTCTCCGCCGGAAACTTCAACAGCAGGCGGTGTCTCGGCAACCCGGCCTGCATACACCCACCCTTCTTTTCCCGCACCAGTCCTGGCTTTCAGCCAGCGACCTCCGGATTCAACAACCGTAACTTCGGTACCTACCGGCACATCGGCAACATTCTCTGACGTTGCAGACGCCTCGGATTTCAGCGTTGTCCCTTCACTGGACACCCAGCGTTTTTCCTCCGCCAAGGCTGTGACCGCCATCAGCAGGAGAACCAGTACAGCTACCGTACTACGTGTAATTTTCATGGTGGATCTCCTTTGTTCAGATGCTTCACTTTGAATTAAGATACAAATTGTGTACGCAAAAACCCCGGAAAAGCTTTACTCACGCACCAAAAGTAGGCGCTTCTAAGCGACGACGCTACGACGCGACGAAAATCTTTTAATTTGTTTTAAAGCGTTGCGTCGTTGCGTCGTCGCGTGAAACAATGGTTCTTGCACTACTGATAATCCCCGGTCAGGACAAAAGCTCCCCAGTATCCGGGGTGCGGATAGCGGTTTTTCACGTGCTGCATGGCGCGTGTCAGGCTCTCTGCTTTTCCATACGTCAAATAATTGCGGTAGAACTGTTTCATCAGGATCGCCGTTGAGACATCGCTGACCCGCCACAGACTGGACATAAGCGAGTGCGTGCCGGCGAAGATAAATGCACGGTTCATTCCGACCACATCATCTCCTCTGCGAATATCTCCGAGGCCGGTCTGGCAGGCGCTCAGTACCACCAGATCAGCCCGGATATCTAGACCGAAAATCTCCTCTGCCTGAAGTTTGCCATCCGCCTTGCTATCCTTTGTCAATCTGATAGCTGAAAAGAGCGGATTGACCGGGTCAAATTCACCATGCGAAGCTATGTGAATAACACCGAATTCGCTGATATGTTCCCGAATCCAGCTTTCAGTGGCACGTTCTCTGGTCAGGGTTGTTACGTCCGGATAATTCCAGCGCAGGGTTCCTGCCTCACGTTCAGCAAACGGGAGATCAAGCGAAGCATTGCCGAGATCCGGATTTCCGACGGCCAGTATGTGGAGCTTTTTCGCGGAACTGCGCCTCGCCAGAGTATATTTCAACACCGATGCTGTCGGCAGGTAAAACAGCTGCTGCCGGTCAATCAGATAATCCCGGCCATCATTCAGAGTCGCAAACGCCAGATAATGGAGACTTCCATGAGGGACAATGCCGACTGCACGGATCGACCCGCTTCCGGCAAGAGGCCCTGCAACCAGAAGATCATACAGTTCACGCGACTGTTTTTCAAGCGGCTCCAGATTCTGCAGCATCCGGCGATAGGAGGAGATTTTTGAAGCCAGCTCACCGGACGGGATATTCTGAATTGTCAGTGTCGCGCGATCATGATCGATCTTCCAGCAGAGCAGCCGGTCGGGGAGTTGATAGTACGAAAGCAGGACAACCCCCGGTTCCAGCAGCATACGGATATCGTCCAGAGTAGTCGGCTTTACCTTTACCAGCGCAAGCAGTTCAGGGCGCTTTCGTTCAATGTCGATCAACAGATCCTGATAGTCCCCCTGCAGCTTTTCAAACGCCTGAACATACCGTGCCCGTTCTTTCGGGTTGACCGTCTGAACCGACAGATTTTCCTGTTCGAGCATCTGCTCTTTCAGCAGGTTCTGGCGGTCATACAACTCCTGATCGGCAGAACCGGAAAGCGACAGCCGCTGCCGACCGAGAATGTCAATCAGGTTACGGGAGCGGGAGCGCTCTGCCACGGCAAATGCTTCATCACTCCTTTGCAGATTGACCAGCAGACCGACAAGTCCTGAGTATACATCCATCTTGTCTGCAAGAAAACCATCCTTCAGCTGGTCCAGCTTTATTTCCGCACGCAGCCCTTCGACCGTTTCCAGTGCCTGTTGGTACGAAGCCACCGCTTTGGCCGACTCTCCGGCATTTGTCTGAAGTCGGGCCAGACCGAGCAGTGCCCGCCAGCGCACTTCCCGCAGCAGCAGCGCATCGGCAATATCAAGTGCCTTACGGTAGCTTCCTGCAGCAGCTGCAGGCAGCTTCAAAACAGTTTCGGCATCACCGCGAGCGAGAAAAATCTTGGCCAGATTGACCTTGTCACCGATGTCCGCAGCCAGAGTGCCTGCCTCTGAGAACTGCTGCAACGCGATCGCGGCATCCCCCATTTTCAGACGGGTCTGACCGAGATTGCGCAGATCGTACGCTATTGCCCAGCGGGAGCCGAGCGTACGGTCAATTGCAAGCGCTTTTTCAAGCGTCTCAAGTGCTTTCGGGTATTCACCCGACTCACGCTGAACCAGACCGATGTTATTCAGCGTCGTCGCAACTTCGTCGCGCCGGACCGCCAGTTTTTCTGCACGTTCCAAGGCGCCACGCAACTCCAGCTCTGCCCGCTTATTGTCACCAAGCGTCCACCAGATCAACCCGCCGGTATTTTTCGCCATAACCTGTTCCAACGGCCATTTTTCTGCAAGAGCACTCTTTTCCGCCTGTTCACGCAGGTCGAAAGCTTCCTGATAACGCCCCTGGAACCAGGCGTTATTGGCCAGCTCCAGCACTATCCGCATCTTCGTGCGCAGATCCTTCGCGCCGACTTTTGTCAGCGCATCGCGATAGAGTTTGTCGGCGGCCGGAAAATTACCGAGCAGACGCTGGCAGCGTCCCCGTTCCAGGAGTGTTTCGGCCTCCAGCGCGCCGTTGGCGGACCAGGCATAGAGTTCTCCGGCCTGGGCATAATAGTGCTCGGCAACTGCATACTGATTGAGGCGAAGGTCATGGATACGGCCGAGATTCCGGTACTGTTCGGCCAGAGAAATATCATCCTTCAAGGTGCGACGCAGACCGGCGGCTTCCTCAAAAAACGTCCGGGCTGCCGTAAAATTGACCGAATTTTCCATCACAACGCCGAAGTCAGACAATGCCGCTGCCTGCTCTTTTGCCATGCCAAGATCTGCAAAGATGCCGACACCCTCTTTCAAAGAACCGGCGGCATCAGAGAAACGTTCGGCATTTCCCTGTAAAAGCCCAAGACGCAGCAGAGCATCAGCATGCTCAGCAGAATACGGTTTTTCTTTGGCAAGCCCCGTGACCAGTGCATCAGCATGAATAATTGCCCGATCGGTGAATCCGGCGGCAAAAGCACTTTCGCGGGCATACCGATGCAGCGGGGTGCGCTGTTTTGCCAACGAAGGATTCTCTGCGACAATTGCCAGAGCATTTTCAAACAGGGAGAGAGCCTTTGGATATGAACCAGCGTTGTGTGCCAGAATCCCCGCTTTGCCGTATTCGGTGAACCGGCTTTTCCCCAGCTTGATTGCCTCTGCCGCATCAGGCCCCCAGTCGCCGAGCAGCAGCCAGCCCGTTTTGCGCTGAGTACGGGCATCACCGAGCGACTGCGTGGCATACGCTTCGACAAATGCCCTTGTTTCAACTGCTGCACCATCAACTGATGGTGCAGCAGTTGATGCAAGTAGCAGCGAAGGCACTCCCTGCAGCGCCGCCAGATGTCCCAGAGAGTACATCTGACGGAAACCGGCATATGGTGCAACTACCAGCGAAAGATTTTCCGCTGCGGACAGACCGGCAAACGGATGCCGTTGACCCTTCTCATCTTCCCACAACGGCAGCGAATAACCGCTTCCGCCGGGAAGTGACGGCACTTCCGGGAGTAGGCCGGCCCGGGCAGGAAGGACAAGAGTATGGGCATCATTCAGACGCTCGTTCATCGGGGTCGAGGTCAGTTTTGAGAACGGTTCGGCAGCCGGCCACCATCCGGACGGGTCGAGAATCCGGCGCCGGAACGGTTTACGCAAGGATACCGCCTGCACCAGATGGCTGGCGCTCAACCCCCAGCTGGTAACCGGGGCAGAGCTGAACCGGGAGGGATCCTCGTACGCAGCCAGAACCGGCGGCTCGGCAGAAAGCCGGCTGTCAAGCGCCTGCTTATCAATCACCTCGGATACGATCCCCTTGCTGCCGCCGATCGTAAACAACAGCCAGCGCAAACTGTCGAGCGGCGTAAAGCGGAGCAGCATCCTGCCCGGGAGGGCTTCCTGGACATCGATGAGTTCAACCGGTTGCGGTGACACGGTACGGCAGAGCTTCCCCCCCTTTCCGGCAGCACATTCCTTGTTAAATGTAGCTTGAAGAGAGTTGAATTGCTGCTGTGCTGCCTTGAACGTTTCTGCCTGTTTTTGTGAGATGTCGCCGGTACGGGACAGTTCACTCAACGCAACCGAGGCGGCAGCAAGGCGCAGCGCACCATCTCCGCCCGACTGGTAAAATGACGGAATCCGTTCAAGTTTTGCACCGAAAAGATCATCTACAGCCGCCTGTTCCTGCTGAAGCCGCAGGTGCAGATACTGCTTATCGGAAGCTGCTACCGTTACGTGAGCATCCCGCAGCCGGTCAATCTCTGCCAGACGAGGGGCTGCTGCGCGGAACTGCGCTCTGGTAGCAGGATCATTGAGGCCGAGAGCGCCCCGCCCGAGCAGTTGAACCCGCTCCAACTCACTCAAACGCTCCAGCAGTGCAAACGACAGTTCGGGGTTTCTGGCAGCCAGCTTCTCCAGATTCGGGGCAAAACGTTCCATAAGTTCGCCGCGCTGCAGATCATACTCCGTCAGTGGCAACTGTCCGATCAGCTCAAGAGCCTCATCGTAGCGACCGAGAGCTGCGAGGGCGCGCCATTCAAGTGAATACGCTGCGGCGCGCCTGGCGTCGACAAGAGCGGCCGTACGGGCCGCAGTTGCATTATCAGCAAGACCAAGTGCCTCGAGAACAGCCCCGCGGTTGAGTTGAGCGACCGCCCGCTGCCGTTGCTGCTGATGGAGCACGTCCACGTCTCTGCTATCAGCTGCAAGAAGAAGCACCTGGTCCCACCGCTGAAGCGCCTTGTAAAGCAGAGCCTGACGACTGCCATCATCGGCTGCGATCGGTGCCAGACGGGCAAGAAGCGAACCGGCATCACTATAATAACGGGCATATACGAGAGACGGAAGAGCGGTACGAGAAGAGTTCGCCAGTCGGGATACCTGCGCCTCAGCGTTTAAAAAATCGGCACTATCGCCCGGCTTCTCTTCAGCGGTCAGTAACTGACCCCAGTTAATCAGATTGAGCATGGCACTGACCGGATTGCCGGCCTGCAGTGCCAGAAGGGTCGAACGATGAAAACCGGACGCTGAATTTTTCAGGTCACCCAACGCATAATCAACGTGTGCGGTACGATGGAAAAGCAGCGAGACCCCGTACAGATCATGCACGGCTATTTTACTGTTATCGGACCGATACTGTTTCAGCTGTTTCCGTAACAGAGCGGAAGCCGCCGCCGGATCACCCAGTTCGGATTGGATACGGGCCAGATATATTTCGGCCAGGCGCTGTTCCTGCACGGCACTGAAGCCGAAGGCGGCATCGGTTGAACCACCCTTGTCAAGAGCTATGTTAGAAGTCAGCTCCACCAGTCCGCCGCTTCGTTTTGCCGGTGCTTTTGACGCGGGAGGATACGCGGCAAGCAGCGTCAGCATCTCCTTGAAGCCGTCACGGCTCATGCGTAACAGGCGCTGCTGTTCCTCACCGGATGCGGCATGTGCTTCCTTATAGGCGGCAATACTGGCTGAGCGGCGGTTGGAGGCGAGGTTTCCACTGAAGCCGAGTCCCCGATTCAACGTAAAAGCGGCATCAAACTGTTCACGGGCGGCCGTATAGCGATCCGCTTCAAGGTATGCCAGTGCAAGACGATCATGGATCTCAGCAGCCGTTTCCACCAGACGGGGAACGGCGTCCAGCTCTTTTTCCACGGCAGCCAGCATGCCGTTCAGCTCTGTAGCAAATTTGTGCGCATCTTTGTTCCATGAAGGTGCAGCATTCAGCTGCGCCCGTTGCCGTTCAACCAGTGCGCGCATTGATTTATCGAATATGTTCCATCCAGCCGAAGGAGGTGCTTCCGGTGGAGAGGCACCCATATGTTCAAGTTCGGCGGTAATCGCCTGCTGCTGGTTCAGTGCAGACTCCGCCACTGAAGTCCGCTCTGTTCCGGAAAACAGCCGCTCAACGACCCGCCGCGACAGACGGCCGAACGCATCAAGCGGGCTGGATGGATTGAGGCGTGACTCAACCAGGTGTAGCGCCCTCAGGTATCCGTTTACCGGCGCTTCTTTTTCACGCATCTGAAATGCGGTCGCAGCGTAGCGCTGTTGAAAAATCAGTTCCGTATCAGGATTATCAAAGGGAATCTTTGAGTCAAGCCTCTGGCGGTAAAACTTCCAGGCGGTTGCTTTACTGCCGAGCAGAAAAGCAATATTACCGATGTTAAGATCGAGGTTGGCACGATTTTCAGGCTGCTCCAGAGGACGGTTGAGCAGCCAGGCACGGCGATAGAATGTTAGTGCCCGTTCCAGACCACCCCGCTCACCATGCACTGTCTCGGCAACTTCAGCAAGATACCCTCTGGTCTGGGGAGGGTATTCCGATGACGGCATCCGGTCTGCCGCCCATGCGATGAGGCGATCCGCCTCGTCAGTATGTTCCTTGCCCGGCAGGTAGGTCAGTGTCAGACCGGTGGCATACAGCAACACCGGATCATCGGGATAGGAGTTCAACAGCTTGCGGTACAAGTCGAGCAATTCCGCAGCCTGCCCCATGGCAGCAACCGACTTGATGTAGCCGCGGTGGGCCTCAACGCTCCGCCCGACATAGCGGATAAGGTCGAGGAAGGTCGAACGGGCGGCGGCGATTTCTCCCAGGCGATACAGGTTTTCACCCGCCGCGACTGTTTTGCGTATATAGGCAGAGCGGGCCAACTGGTAGAGCGGCGTATCCTCAGGTCGCTCGTTCATCTCGATTTCATACAGCGACTTGGCTTCCGCATAGCGTTCCTCGCGATAAAGCACTTCCGCGAGGGCAAAGCGTGCCGCAGCGGTCGGAGATGACACAGGAGGAAACTTCTCCAGAACCGTGCGATAGGCATCCTTTGCTTTGGCCCACTCATTCGCCCGATAGGCAACGTCACCTTGACGGTTCCAGGCTCCCATCGCAAGACGGGGAAGAGTCGCCCGATACCGCTCCGCCAATGCCGAAAGAGCCGCCTGATCAGCGCGTTCACGCGGGGAAACCTGGTCGAGAACAGCTGCTATAGCCGCTTCAGCCCACTCTTCCTGATCGCCGTACGCAGTGGCGACGTCAACCAGTGCCGCCAGTGACCCCTCCCCTTTTTCAAGTTTCACCAGCAAAACAGCACGCCGAAAAGCGGCCTCCGCTTTGAGCGACCGGTCAGCCTCAGTAAGACGTGCCACCTGTTCAACAAATCCGATTGCAGCCAGCAGATCGTCTGCACCTCCCCCAAAATCAGCCAGAAGCCGTGACGTATCGATCAGATAGCGTGCTGTCGCGTCAGCACCTTTTCCCTTTGCCGCGGTTTTCATCTCCTGTTCGGCCTCGTGGAGTATCTCCCGCCGCCGCTGCTGCGAAACAACATCACTCAAGCGCTGAGCCGTCCGGACCCTGATCCGGGCGATTTCTGCCAAAGCCGCTTCTCTCAGGAAGAGGCGATAACGCTGCGCCACAAACCTGTAGTGATCCTCTGCACGCACAATTTCACCAGCCTGTTCCATGAGACCGGCCAGCGCCAGTCCGGCTAACGCGCCTTCTTGCGTCGGCGACTCCTCCCGCGCAAGAACACGGGCGACAGCCAGCCGTGCATGAGCGGGATCCGGGGGCTGACGCTCCAGCATAATACGCGCAAGAGTCCATTGTTCCGAAGCGGTCGGACGATCCGGAATTTCTCCGGATAGCGGAAGGGACATCACCTGCCCGCCACCGGCGAGACCGGCAACAAAGTAAAAACGGTCCGCCGCAGGAAGCGGCGCCACTGCCATCAGCGCTACAGAGGTCAGAGGAGAAACAAACGGGAAACCGTCATCGCCGGATCTATTGAGCTGCAGGCGGTAGATCTGTCCCGATTCCTGGCCGGTTGCAGCATTCCCTCCGACGGGAGACTGCCTCGTAAAAAGCAGCGTATCGGGACTTTCCCAGGCAGGATAGAGGTCTTGTTCAGAGCCGCCTGTCACCTGCGTGAGTTGTCCGCTTTTTTCGTTCCACATCCAAAGGTCGCCACCAGGATCGGAGCTGCGCGACACGAACATCCACCTGTTCCCATCCGGCGCAGGGGCCGCAAAAGAGGCATCGATACCTAATTTCAGTGGTTCGCTGCGATTATTCTGGAGATGAAACCGGACCAGTTCCCGCAGTTCGCTCCCCGGCATCTGGCGCTGATACACCAGAGCCGATCCGTCAACGGTAAATACCGGCGCATCATCGGCAGACTCCCGACCGGTCAATTTGCGGATAATTGAATCTGATTTTGTCAGGTCAATCAGCCAGATATCACCTTTTACATCATCCTGAGCATCAACAAATGCAATGAGCGTTCCGGCTGGATTGAGAGCCGGTGCAGCGAGACGAACCGGACTTGCATGAAGCATTCGCGGCAGTTCCGGAACGGCAGTAAAAGAATACAGCCACAGCTCATCCCCCTTGTCCCCCCGTTCAACGGTGACCATCCGGGAACCGTTTGCAGCACGGGTAACATATAGAACCTGACGGGAGCTGTAGATTTCAGGCCGGGGAGATACTTCCGGACGGGAGCGCGGTGCCGGACGGGGTGCAGCGGGTGCCAGCAGTTCATCACCCAGCGGAGACGCCGTTACGGGAGAAGAACAGGTTATCAGAAGAACCATCAAAATTACTGCTGTCCGACAAAATGCATTTGAAACACGGAGTGTTATTCCTGTTGCAGTAATTACAGCACTATTCCGTTTCATAACGTCAGCCACCGGCCATCTGCTTCCTGAACCCTGGTTCCGGGCACGCTGTTCTGCCTGTTTATCCTGGCAAATACCTTGCGAATAGACGGCAGGTCCTTCATCGTAAAGTTTTCATTGGTCTGTATGACCCGAATAATCAAAGTTTCGCGAGACTGGTTGACCTCCTTCACCACCTGCTGAAATTCAGCTTCACTATAGTTGGCGGCAAACAACTTCAGCTCCTCGGACGCCACCTTCGGGGGCTCACGGGTGAAGGGGGTTAACAGCCCATCCTGATTTTCACCAACCCAGCCGAAGCGCTTGAAGGTCTCGATATCATCAGCATTGAAAGCGATTATTTCCATAGCCCGGGTGGCATCAACCTGTTCCGGCGTATGTCGCTGCGGCGCATAGATTGTGCCGGTCGGCGAGACCCCGCGCACTGAGGCTACCAGCAGCATATCCTCACTCAGGCTGTTGTACGTACCCAGCACCTGATTTTCGAGTGACGTCCGCTCACTGACAACATTGACATCAAGCTTGGCAAGTGTGCAGCCGGAGAGGAAGAGAGCCAGACCAAGGAGTAGTGGAAATGTTAAACGGCAAGATCTCTCACCACGGAGACACGGAGACACGGAGGAATCTAAAGATATTTTTCTAGGCAAATCCAAAGTCTTATTGAAGAAGCTTGATAACTCATTTGTTTTCTGCATTTCCTTACAAAGACTTTCTCCGTGCCTCCGTGTCTCCGTGGTGAATGCTTTTCCCGGTTCAATTATTTTATTTTTCATAACTCCTCCGTTTCAATGACAGTTCACCTTTTGGGCTGACAACCAGCGTATCGGCCCGCACCAGATCAAGAACAGTACGTAGTGACATAATAGCAGCCCTGTTTTTAACCAGCTCCTGACGAAGCGGCAATTCAGAAATACGCAGGCGCTCCACTTTCGGCAGGTCAACCGCCACCCCTTTTATCTGAACCACACCTTCCATGCTGAAAGCGCCATCAACCGCACTGGCGTGCAGCACCTTCAGGTTCCCCAGTCGAAGCGTTTTGCGCTGCCTTACCAGTTGTTCATTCCGCTCGTAGGGATCGAGACTGAAGAGTGCCCGCTCTATGGTATCAGCCCCGATTTTGCGCACATTCAGCCCAAGTCGCAGTTGTTCAAACAACTCACGCTGATCCGGCGTCAGCGGTGCAGCAAGACTTATTTCGCCAGTGAGCTCGGTATCCTGATCCGTCTGCCGTTTTTGTGCACCTTTAGGCAGCAGATATGCAATATCAAGATTTGAAAACGAGCCGGCCGCTTCAAGTACCGGCACTTCAGGCTTCAGGTTGATAACCGAGCGAGCGAGGAGTGTCCCTCCCAGCAGATCTGTCTGAAAAAAGCTGAGCCCGGCTTTTTCCCGGGTAAAGAGCAGATCACCCTCCAGCGCAGTAAGCACCAGCGGCACACCTGATGCTTTGGTCGTTACGCGCCGGATTGAGAACGAACGAGCCCCGTGAACATCACCCCGCAGATCATCATGGATCCGTCCTGCTATTTCAGCCGCACCTGGATTACCCGATATCACCGCCGTCGGCCGGACAAGTGATGTTGAAAGCGGTATCCAGTTCGCATCCGGCGCGGTATTCAAAGCATATACCCGGTTGATTCCAATACTGGAGTTCAATCCCTCAAGCTTTGTGCCATTGGCAAATACCGCATCAAAATCTTTTGCTGTTAACGAGTAGCGAAGTGCAAGTTCGCGGCCGGCGGTCAAATCTATACGAATGCCGCTGCTGATAGTACCGGCCACGTCAACTCCGGGCAGAAGTTGCTTCAGGTCGCGACCGAATGTTCCTCCAGCAGACGCAAGCAGAGTTGCATCCAAACGCTTTACCATCGTCGCTGAATTAAAAGGTGTTTTTTCATCCAGCAGTGCGTCAATACGACTCACGTTCAACTCTGATTCATGAAAAATGGCAGGAGTGTCGGCCCGCAACTCTTCAGTGAGGCGGAACTCCCGCCAGTCGGTAAGTCCGCCATTAAACACAAAAGAACCATTCTGTTCAGAAAGTTTCCCGCCTGTTCCCGGAAGCCCACTCACGCCGGAGAACAGCACCCCGCCTTCAAGCGCGATGTATTCCCCTTTTTTTGTTGAAACAATCCGCAGATCAGGTTTGGTTCGGAGGCTTGATACCGTGAGCGCTCCTTTGGTCGAAGGAACCGTTGCAGAGACTGCATCAAGCTTCATTCCGCACTCAAACTTGTCAAACAGGGACAAAACTACTCTGGCATTCCTCAGTGGATGCTTCTCGATTACCGGAGCTTTTTCCGGCAGCAGTGCAGCCAGATCCCAGTCAGCAGTGGCAACGCCGTCAGCCGTAAAACCGGCCGGTACAAACGGCGCGGCAAAAGGCAGTGCGCGGCTCAAGTCAAGCCGGACAGAACCTCTGGCAGTGGCACGTTGCGGAGTCGCTCCTGAAAGCGCCGCTTCAGCTGCCAATTGCAGAAAATCACCCGCCGAAATGTGCGCCTCTGCCCGCTTCAGAGTCATGAATTTCTCTTTGTTTGCCGGGAGAAGGAGATCAGATGCCGTCAGAGAAGCGGAAAGAGGAAGCGGGCCGAATCGTTTGCCGGATCGGGTCCCCTGCAGAGCGGCAGTCGTCACGGAAAACTCGGGAAGCGCTGCTTCAATGTCTCCATTATCCTTAATCCGGACCAGAAAGCGGAGCTGCTCATGTATTTTTCCAATCGATGCCATCGTTCCAACCGAAAGAGTATCAATATCAAATGATTGCACAATAACAGCTGAGGCGGAAACTTTGCGGGGCACGGTATTTTTCAGATTAAGATCAGAGACCGTCAGCCCAAACTTTCCGCGCACGCCCTGAACAACCAGCGGCTGGTCACCGGAAAGCCCGACACGGCTGACCCTCCAGAGCAGATTGGCGGTAAGCCGTGTTGGTAATCTGGCATAAAGCGGGCATTCAGCTTGCTCAAGGAGCAGATGCAGATCATCAGCGGTTAGTTCTCCCTTTTTGAGCGCCAGCCGGAGACGCGGGATTGTCATGTCGAATCCGGCAAGAGAAGCAGTGCCGTTATTACCGGGGCCATGCAACACAACCGACAAGGAACGGATAGACGCATCTCCCGTAAGTTCCTTGACAGGGGTATTCTGAGGGAGAAACGGGGATGCCAGGGGAAACACCTGGGCAAGATCCATCCGCACCGGACCTAACTGAAGTTCCAGCACACGGTCAGCAGCAGACGGGCGGATCACCGATGCGTTCCACGCAGCATCGGCCAGTCCGGTTATGGACAGTGAGCCGCCGGGGAAATCAACCCGCTGGCGGGCATGATCAGTGGCAATCTGCTGCTGCAGTATGACATCAAACGGTCCAACCGTTTTTTTGTTCAGCGTACCGCCGCTCGCAGCAAGGCCCATCCCGTCAAGCATCAGAGTGGCACGCAGGTCGTTGCTCGAATTACTCTTAGCTCGCAACAGGAGGGCAACGTTCCCAGTCAGTTTCGGTGTTTGGGGCGGGATAAACGGTTGTGCAGCAGCCAGTAATCCGGGGAGATTCAGTTTACATTGAGCGACAAAACCGTCTGTCTGGCTGAGCCCGCCACTCAGCGTGATGCTCGTACCGGGTGCGAAGGCATCAACGGCAAACAGAGCCGTCGAAAGATGAATTCGCCGCTCTTTTGTCACAAGGTCGCTCACCTTGGCGGTGAAGCGGACTTTCCCCGATTCCCGACCATCAACCGACACCTGACCGTTTAATTCCGCCGTTATCGGCGTGGCAGCAAGCGACGGCATGGCAAAACGGAACGCAACATTCTGCAATTGCAGCTGATTCCCCGGTATCGGGGTTCGATACGTGACCTGCACCGGCGCCACATCAACCATAACGCGCAGATCCACCGGTAACGGAAAGTCGAGATCCTGAATACGCTGGATTGACTCTGCCAGAAAGGTCAGGGGATCTTTGGCTGGTGGAGGTGCCGGTTTTGGCGGACCGGGGGCGAGTTCAATCTGTACATGTTGTATCCGGACCACGAGGTCGATTCCAAAGCGTCCATCGGCGCCGCGACCATATCCGGGAGATATGACAATCTGATCAACGTCGGCTTTGAGAAGCGGAGCAGGCCCGTCACCCAGTTTGAGTCCGGAGAGTGTCAGACCGTCGGACCAGGTCATGGAAAGGTTCGACCAGGTCACCTGACGTTTCATGGAAGCAGAAAGGGTTTGTTTCATTTTAATCTGCACGGCTTGATTGTTAACGATTGCTGGCAACAGGGCAAGACAGCCCAGCACCAGCAGGAGAATGCTGGTGCTGGTCAAAACCATGATTTTGAGGATGCGTTTTATTGGTATATTACGCATAAAATTTGTCATATTTGCAGGGAAACAGAACGTTAGTTTCTACAGAAATGTTGAAGTGAAACGAACGTAACCTCTCGCTATTGTTTTAATCGTTGCAAAATATTTTCAAGCGACTTTCTATCCATCACGTCTTTGTCCCTCATACTTTGTTTGGTGAGCAAGAGACCTTCAATAGAAAGCGTAGTAATCGGAACTCCGTCAACTTCTATTATTTCAGAATATTTCTTCAGGGTTTCATACGTTTGCTGGCATGTGCTCAAGATAAGATCAACTACGAATTCATCAGCCAGGCGGATATTTTCGCCTTCGTCAAACCATTCCGGTTCGAGTTCATTGGCGGTTTTGTCCGGCAACACCAGTAACGCTTCAATGATCGGCAGAGCTGCTTCTCTTTTCGCCGGCACAAGAATATCAATATCTTCGGTGGCTCGATGAATACCGTGTGCGTACAAGGCGTAACCGCCAATCAGGATATATTGTGCACCTTTTTCGTTCAATGAACGGATAAGGTGCAAAAGATCGTTAATGGTCGCTGGTCGGCAATATTCCTCTTCCATGACACGTTATCCTTTTCTGGACTTGTTCTTCACAATACCAGTTATGACACATTCATCCTGAAAACTGTTGGCTTCAATGTGCGTTTCAAACCGGTATATCTTACCCTTGGGAATAAAGGTGGTAGTGCCGGTGGGCAGCTTCTGCAAAGCTTCATTCATAGCGGCTCCACGAATGAGGTTTTCTGCAGACGGTTTGCCCGTGGGCGGTGGCTCTACCCTTTTGCCTATGGTTCTCATTTTCTACCTCTACAGGTTAATGGTACCTTTTTTCGCAGTATAAACATAATTTGAAAATGATCTATGTTATTGTTGTACGCATAAAGATTGCAGGCCGGTCAATCATCATCCAGCATACGGTGTTTCGGCTTCTCTACATCTTCAAATTCACCCTTTTTGACCGCCCAGATAAATATCAGCCAGCACCCGGCCCCCAGGCAGAGCGACAGAACTATAAGAATAATCAGGCTTTCATCCATGGTGATTGAACCTCATCAGGCGGAGCGAGTTAAGCGACACCAGCAATGAGCTGGCGGTCATGGCAACAGCAGCATAGACAGGAGTCAGCAGGCCGGTCATCGCCAGCGGAATGCCGATAATATTATACACGAAAGCCCAGGCGAGATTCTGTTTGATGATAACCATAGCGGCCCGGCTGATACGGTATGCGGTTGTCAGTCGCGAAAGGTCGGCACCGGTGATGATCACATCGGCATTTTCAAGCGCAATATCACTTGATCCGGATAGCGAACAGCTGACCGTGGCAGCTGCCAGAGCCGGAGCATCATTGACACCGTCCCCAACCATCAGCACCGACCGGCCACGCTGCAGCAACGACCTGACATGAGCCAGCTTCTGATCCGGTGTCATCTCCCCCCGGGCTTCTGAAATCCCGATATCTGCAGCGATGCGGTCAACCGTACTCTGATGGTCACCACTGATAATAGCAATTTCCATCCGCTCTGCTGCAAGCCCGGAAACCACGGATGCGGCACCTTCGCGCAGTTGGTCGGAGAGCAGGAAGCGTCCGGCAAGATGCCCGTCTATGGCAACCAGTACCGCGCTGGCGAAACTATCGAACGGCGGGTCGATCTCTCCCGTGACCCCCTGTTCCTGGAGGAACAGCCGGCTTCCACACAGCACCACGCCTCCGGTCAGGAGAATCCCGGAAATACCGCGCCCCGGAACCGAGCTGAAATTACGACACGGTTCGGGCTGAAAGCCCTGTTCGGCAGCATACCGTACAATGGCTCGCGCCAACGGGTGCGAAGCCGGCTCCTCGACGGTAGCCGCTGCCTGGAGCACGTCTTGAATGGTATACCCGGAACAGGCATCAAGTTGAATAACACCGGGGAGACCGCAGGTCACTGTGCCGGTTTTGTCGAACAGCACACTGTTGACCGATGCCAGTCGTTCAATGACATCGCCTCCCCGCAGGATAATGCCAAGTGATGCCGAGCGGCTGCAGGCAGCCAGCACCGCTGCCGGAACCGCCAGACCCATGGCACAGGGGCAGGCGATCAGAATGACTGACAGAGCTGCCATGATTGCCGCACCGGCGCTGTCTCCTGAATATTGAAACCGCAGCGCACACACCAGCAGAGCCAGCAGAATAACCGCCGGCACGAACCAGCCGGAGACCCGATCAGCCAACTGCTGCAGCTTCGGCTTGCCCGCCTGTGCCATCTGCACCAGTGCCGCTACCCGCATCAGATAGCTCTGGCCGGCCGGTCTGAGCGCCTGTACCGTCACCGGAGCCGCCACATTGACACAGCCGGAGCGAACCTCTTCGCCGCAGACCAGCAGGACCGGCTGACTCTCACCGGTAGCCAGCGACTGATCAACCTCCGTCTCCCTTTCCACGATCAGGCAGTCAACCGGAAAACGTTCCCCCTGACGAACCAGCAGCAGGTCGCCCGGCTTTATCACCTCGACTTCGACCGTATGACTGACGCCGTCCACCATCACCGTAGCCCGCTGCGGAGCGGCGGCATACAGTGAACTGATGACTGACATGGCACGGCGGCGCACCGAAAGTTCCAGCAGACGACCGATCAGAACGAACGTGACAATGGTGGCAGCACTCTCATAATAGGTTTCCTGGCCGGTAAACGTTGCCCAGACGCTGTAGGACCATGCTGAAAGCGCACCCAGGGCAATCAGCAGATCCATGCCGGGAGCGGCGGCTTTGAGAGAACGCCAGGCACCGGCGATAAACGGCCAGCCGGAATAGAACACGACCGGAGTGGTCACCAGCAGCGAAACATACTGCAGAAACTGTTTCATGGCGCCATCTATTCCCTGAAAATACCCGGCATACAGGGCATAGGAATAGGCCATCAGCTGCATGGAGAGAAATAGCGCCGTACCGAAACGGAGAAGCAGATCATCCCGTTCGCGTCGTGCTTCCTGTTCCGACTGGTCGGCTGAATAGGGACGCGGAGAATACCCGAGGCGGACGATGACAGAGAACAGTTCGAGAGGTGAAACGCACACCGGGTCGAAACGGAGAGAGGCGATCCCTCCGCTGTAGGAGATGCTGACATATTCTACCCCGGGAACACGGGTGAGCATCCGCTCCAGCAGCCAGACACAGGATGGGCAGGTGATACCACCCACCAGGACATCAATCCGGCACAGATCACCTTCTGAAATAACATGTTGAGACAGATCTCTGTCAGTATAACTTGAAGGTATTGACTCCGCCACTGTCGGAGTCACACGGCCGGTTCGCTGATAAAAATCACTCAAACCGGCAGAACAGATCATATGATAGGCACTCTGGCATCCCCGGCAGCAGAACATATTCTGACCGCCATCGTCTTCCCGGCTGCCGATCACTTTCCAGCGAAAACTGATGCCGCAGTGGCTGCAGATATGTTCCGGAAGCATGCTCATGGCGAAACCTTTACCGTTGCTGCCTGCCGGCCGTCACGTACCAGTTCAAGAAGAAAAGCTCCGGTCTGGTGACTGTTTTTGGCAACGTGGATCATGAAGATGACTTCGCGATGCTGATTAGCTGCCACTACAATGTCGCGGGTCTGGCCGAGCAGCTCAATATCGCTCGGGGAATCTCCGGCAATTTGCAGGGAATAGGTCCGGGGGGTCTCAGAGCGATTGCCGATTATCGCCCGCCAGGGTTGAGCCACGGAACCATCCGGCAGCTGTCGCACACCAGCAGTTGCGACTCTCTGTACAGCAAATGCGGTCTGGCTCCTGCCCGCGACTCCCCAGACGAGTCCGGCAGCAAGCAGCAGCGTCACAAACAGCAGGACGACGGTCGTGTTCCCCGGCCTGAAGCGCGCTCCTTTCACCGACCCGAAACGGTAATCAATCAGGCCGGTTCCTGCCGGTTTATTCTCCATAACCTCACGGCATGCATCAATACAGCGGCCGCAGCCGATACATTCAATCTGGAAACCGGCGCGGATATCAATCTCCATCGGACAGGTGCGCACGCAGGCGTCGCAGCGTAGACATCGATCACGCGTTTCTTCCAGAAAAGACAGATTCAAGGTGCCGGCATCCATCAGAGCCGTCTGGAATCTGCCGTACGGGCAGTAACTGCGGCAGAAACTCCGCCTGACCAGTATCAGATTGAGATAACCGAACAGCGTCAGGAGCAGAAAGGTAACAAACATGAGCTGATGATCAGGGAAATTGAGAAGGTCAGCGGCGACCTGCCGGGGAGGCAGAAACCAGCAGAACAGGTTGAACGCGATCAGTTTGGCTATAAACAGCGCCACAAGATGCTCAATCAGCCGGGCGGTTACCGGCGAAACCTTCACACGGAAACTCCTGGCCAGCAGTTCAGCCAGATCGTTAAAAACAGTTTGCGGGCAGAGCCAGCCGCACCAGACCCTGCCAAGTACAACTGTTACCAGCAGAAACAAAGCGACAGCAAGCAGGATCACCAGCAGCACAAGATAGAACTGGTCGATCCGGAGCGGTATGCCTGCCAGAAAGAGCGTCATCCGCCCGATGTCCATACGCAGAAACGGATTGCCGGACAACGTTGCAAAAGGGATCAGCAGCGCAACAGCGATCAAAATTGCCTGAACGAACTGGCGCTTACTGGTGATACGGGGCAGTGGCATCTATGAATCCTGATTCAGAGCAGAAAGAAACTTTTGACTTGGATTTGTCTATTGAACCATATAATTCTAAAAAGACAAGAACTATCTCATTTGTTTTTGATTCTCATGTCTCCCGCAGACGGTATTGTTGGATATTTATTACTATATTTTTGATATTAACGTGTCCATATGATATTGTTCTTCGACATGTTTTGAAGTCAACTGTCTCAACTGTTGGTGGCGAAGGCAGAGACATCAGGTCCGGCTTGAAACACATTGGAAAGATTAGGGAACGCTGTTGATTAGCTGACCAACTCCTCACTCATACAAAAAATCAAAGTGAAGATCAGTCACACTTACAATATTTCATCATCCCAGACAGAGGAGACCGAAAGTGAAAGTATTTTACAGAAAAGAGCAGAGTGCAGCAGGAACAAAATACTACAGCCCTAGCCCGCGGAAGCCGGCACTGGCAGTAAAAAGCTGGAAAAACCTCGGGTGTCAAATACAGATAGTCAGCTTCGATCCGGTTACACGTGACCAGCTCAAACAGGTACATGATCCCGATTATGTGGACGGCGTCTTTAATGGCATACTGAACAACGGCTTTGGGGATCGAAACTCGAAGATCACAACGGTGCTCCCGTATGTCAGCGGCAGCATGGTTGCCGCAACGCTGAATGCATACCACACCGGCGAGACTTCGCTTTCACCGACATCCGGGGCGAACCATGCGGGGTACGGATTTGGAGGCGGTTTCTGTACATTCAACTTTCTTGCCCTTGCAGCGCTGGAAGCACACAAGGCGGGTGCGAAAAGGGTCGGCATCGCCGATTGTGACATGCACTGGGGAAATGGCACCAGTAATATTATACAAACTCTTGAGTGGGACTGGATTGATCATTATTCATTTGGCCCGGACATTACATTGGCCAGAACTGACATAGGCCAGTGGAAGAACTCGTTCGCCAGGCGGATGGAGGAAATGGCGGCCGGGGTGGATATCATCATCTACAACGCAGGGGCTGATCCGCATATCGATGACCCACTGGGGGGTGTATTGTCCATAAGTGATATGAAACAGCGCGATCAGATTCTGTTCGCGACTGCTGCTGATCACAATGTTCCTGTAGTTGCCAGCCTTGCCGGTGGATACCAGGACCCGCTCGACCCCGTGTTGGCAATTCACGACAACATGTACAGAATGGCCTGGGTGTATGATCCGGCCAGCAACTATCCAAATGTACCCCTATGACAACCTCCACCGTATTTGCTTCACTCCATATAAAGCCACCAATGCTCAAGAATCTTGCATCTCTCGGCTATACCGCAATGACTCCCGTTCAGGCTCACACTCTGCCGCTGATTCTCACCGGCAAGGATGTGATCGCCAAGGCGAAAACAGGCAGCGGCAAAACAGCCGCCTTCGGGATCGGTCTGCTCACGCGTCTGGAGGTGAGCTCCTCCCGCGTCCAGGCACTGGTACTCTGTCCCACCCGCGAACTGGCCGATCAGGTTGGCAAGGAACTGCGACGCCTGGCGCGCTTTACCGAAAACATCAGGGTACTGACCCTCTGCGGCGGCGTTCCTTTTGGCCCCCAGCTTGGTTCTCTCGAACATGGCGCCCATGTGGTAGTCGGCACCCCCGGCCGTCTCCTCGACCACCTGCGCAGGGGCAGTCTCAACCTGAATTCACTGCAGACGCTGGTTCTCGACGAGGCTGACCGCTTGCTCGACATGGGTTTTCAGGAAGAGATCAGCGAGCTCATCGCCGCAACCCCGGACAAAAAACAGACCCTCCTTTTCTCTGCCACCTACCCTTCCGCAATTACGGCGCTCAGTGCAACGCTTCAGCACGAAGCTGTCGAGGTCACTGTCGATGAAAACCATGATGAAAATGCCATCGAGCAGATTCTCTACGAAGTGGACCCGGGTGAGCGGACAGCAGCAGTGGCTCGGATCCTCGGACATTATCGCCCGGAATCAGCGCTGGTTTTCTGCAACACCAAAGCAGAGTGTCAGGAGGTGGCCGGCACACTGAACAGAATGGGTTTTGCGTCACTGGCTATCCATGGTGACCTGGAACAGCGGGATCGCGGTCAGGTGCTGGTTCGATTTACCAACAGGAGTATTTCGGTACTGGTGGCAACCGATGTTGCCGCACGCGGGCTCGACATCAAAGAGCTTGCGGCGGTCGTTAATTACGAACTGCCACGGAATCCTGAAATGTATACTCACCGTATCGGGCGTACCGGACGTGCCGGTGAGCAGGGGTTGGCAATAAGCCTGGTGACGGCACATGAAACCAGGCGGGTGCAGGCGATCGAAAACAACCTCGAAATCAACCTGACCAGAGGAGATGCGTCAATGTTGACGGTTGCCGCAGGCAGGCCACCTGCACCCTCCATGGTTACTCTCTGTATTGACGGCGGACGCAAAAATAAACTGCGCCCCTGCGATATCCTCGGAGGCCTTACCGGCGAAGGGGGAGTTACAGGAAGTGAAGTCGGCAGGATCGACGTATTCGATAACCACACGTACGTGGCAATCGTCCGATCAAGTGCTGTTCAGGCACTTGCCTGCCTGGGCGGCAGCAAGATCAAGGGGCGCTTTTACAAGGCGAGGAAAATAGAGGGTTCTGATTGAATTCTACGGGTGGAATCGGGGGGTGTACACAGCCGAGCTTTGATGAAGTCCCGGCGAATAATCAAAAAATCAGGTTGACATTAATTGCGTATGCTGTCCCCCCTCCCCTCATTATCTTCTCTACCACACCGTCTGAACGTTTTGATACGACCTGAGTTTCTCGTCTTTTGTCACCAACCGCGCCCCAAGTGATAGCGTTGTTGCCGTTATAATTCGATCCGCAGGATCAGCATGGGGAAAATCAGGCAGGCGAACCGATGCAACTGCGATAGAGGTGCTAACCGGGACAAATGTAAGAAACGGCAATTGTTCGCAGCGCGCAAGCCAGTCTCTCACATCAAGAGCCAGATTCAGCCTGCCCCGTTCAACAAGCAGGGCAATTTCCCATGACGTGAAACAGGAGACATATACAGATTTTGTCATCATTGCCAGTGCAATTGCCTCACTGGCTTGCTTGCTTAATTGCGCCGGATTATCAACCCACCAGAGCAAGGCGTGAGTATCAAGAACAATCATTTTAACGCCTCCCAGTCATCCAGACCGACAGGTTCAAAGGGATCATCATATTTTAGCACCGTGTTGCGGAGTCCCTTGAAACATTCTTCCGGATCGGCAATATACGGCACAACCTTTAAAACCGGACGACCATGGTCGGTAATTATCAGTTCTTCACCGGTCTGCTCAATTTTGCGGAAATATTCAAGGCTGTGTGGCTTGAACTGTGATTTGGATACAGCTTGCGGCATGGCGAGCCCCCCTCGTATTTATGACTATAGTAGCATGGTCATATTAACTATGCAATCGGAACAACAAAACCAATCCCACCCCACCCTGTCTCAATCCCTTCTAAATCAGGTCAATCCCTCGTGTTTACGAACTACGGTTACTCCGACATTTTGTACCGGAAGATATAAACTGCGGCTACAAACGTCAAAAATGCCGACAATGAAACCTGCAGAACAGATAACGGCAGCAGATCTCCGGCAACCAGCGCCCGTCGGGCACCATCAAAAAGCGCGGTCGTCGGCAGAGCACGAACCCATGGCACCACTGACAACGGATAGGAAGAAAGCGGAAAGAACAGACCGGACATGAAAATCAGCGGCATGACCAGTACCGCCTCAACCTTGCCGATGGTTTCCGGTTTATCCATAACCGTGCCGCTGATAATACCGGCGCAGGAGAAAAACGCCGAACCGGGTATCAGAAACAGCAGATACTGCAGAAGATGCTCGAGAGGAAATCGAAAGGGGGTAATCATAAAGATCACCAGCCCGACGGCACACCCCTTGATGATGCCATGAGTAAAGCCGGTGAATATTTTGGCAATGACTATTTCGGATACCGAGATCGGGGTCACCCGATACGATTCGATGGTAAACTGAACTCTGCGGTGAAACCAGAGACTCCAGACGCTTTCATTATACGCGGCACTTACGGCGGTCATCGTGATGAGACCCGGCGCGATAAACAGACTGTAGGGTACGCCCTCCACCATGCCGATATATCCCTGCATACCGATGCCGAAGGCAAGATACATGGTCAACGGATAGGCAACAACCGCCACCAGTTCCGAAAATATGCTGCGGCGCAGAATCAGCATATCACGTTGCCAGATTGCCAGTGAACCCCGTAATGACAATTTAAAATCAAAGATGCAGTCAAGGCGGCGAGGATTGAGGCGACGAAGGCATACAATCAGTATGTTGAGGAGCCGAAGACGAGCCGACGAAGAGGGCGCTTTGATTTGGAATTGGAATAACATTATTCTCTCACCTTCTCGCCGGTCAGTGAGATAAAGACATCTTCCAGCGTCCGCTCCTTGAGTGAAATACGGCGGATAGCCGCTCCGTTCAGGGCGGTAACTATTTCAGAAAGGCACTCCCAACATTCAAGCGTTACCGTAACTTTATGGTCTATCTGCCTGATATTCAAAACACATGACATAGAACCAAGCAGCGCGGCATAGTGGTCCGCCTCCTGTCCGGTGAACTCGATTTCATAGACAGTGGCCCCGGTCAGCCGATCCTTCAATTCCTGGGTGCTTCCGAGTGCGATCAAGCGTCCATGATCCATAATGGCGATCCGGTCACAGAGCTGTTCAGCCTCTTCCAGATAGTGCGTCGTCAGAAAAATCGTCATGCTGCCGGCGAGGGAGCGGATATATTCCCACACCGCCCGGCGCGACTGCGGGTCAAGTCCGGTGGTCGGTTCGTCAAGAAAAAGCAGCCGTGGCTGATGCACGAGAGCACGGGCAATCACCAATCGACGCTGCATCCCCCCCGAAAAGGTGTCGGGAAAATCCTTCTGACGTCCCGACAGACCCATAAGTTCAAGCAGGTCATCAATCCGGCGCTTATACAGCCGCTTTTCCATCCCGTGCAGACGGGCATGCAGTTCCAGATTTTCACGGGCGGTCAGATAACGGTCAAGGCTGTTCTCCTGAGAAACCACTCCGATCATACAGCGGATGGCGCGCCCCTCTGTTCTTATATCAAGCCCTTCAATTGAAGCATCTCCCCGACTCTGACGCATCAGCGTTGTCAGAATACGGATCAGGGTGGTCTTTCCGGCACCGTTCGGGCCAAGCAGGCCGAAAATAGAGCCCTGCTCCACCTCAAGGTCAAATGAATCGAGAGCAGTAAGATCACCGTAGGATTTAGCCAGGGAGCGGATACTGATTGAAGCGGTCGTCATATCAGATTATCCCGTAGAGTGGTGCGCCGGGTGCGCCCAGAGCGTCAATCTTACGCTCTACTGCCGGATCATCAACGAGTGGCGGAGCATGGAACGGCTTGATGCGGGCATCGATCACCAGTGAGCCGCTGCAGCCCCAGTGTCTTCCGCGGGTTTCGGGACGAATACCGTAGATGTCAACCGCCGGGTTGGAGCGGGTAAACGTCACCCAGAGGAAATTGTTCAGGGTTTTCGCCGTGAAGAAACTGTCGTCGCAGACCACGATCAGCGGAAAACCGGCAAAAGAGTCCCGATCGCGGTAGAAACTGCAGAACTGGTCGAGCTGCGGGTCGCCTTCTCCCCGCCCCTGCAGTGACGAAGGGCCCTGTATGGCCAGTACGCCGGGCAGACAGACAGCAACCGGGCCAAATCCGGGCGGCAATTCAAGTCCCGCCGGGATATCGACAGCAAGCCTATGTCGAACCGGACCGGCAGCGGCGATCACCACTTTTGAACCTTCGTTAAGTCCCGAGCCGCTATAGTCGAGAGTATCAATTGTCGTCGCGGTCTGGAAATGGAGACAGGTGCGCCAGTCGACCCGCTCCAGTATGTGTCCCAGAAACGCGGGGATGTCGTGGGTGTGCAGAGCAGGCGCATCTTCCTGCGCCGCGATCAGCAGGTATTTGGCGAGCGAGAGCTGCCCCTGACCGAGAATGGCGTTGGCAACAGTCAACAGCTCCTGAGGCTGGCGAACAGCTGCATACGGTACATAGCGCTCGCTGGCAATAACGAGCAGCAACGGATGGACCCCGGCAGCGTCAACCGCATGCACCTCTTTTACCCCGGCCACCACAATCGGAATCAACGGGCCGGTCAGTTCGTGGATAAAGGCCCCGAAACTGGTATCTTCCTGCGGAGGACGGCCGACGGTCGTAAACGGGAAAATGGCATCCCGGCGGTGATAGACCGCATCAACCTCGATATACGGGAATTCATGGGTCAGGCTGTAATACCCGAGATGATCTCCGAAGGGGCCTTCCGGCAGCGTCCTGGCAGGATGCACAACGCCGCTGATGCAGAAATCAGCCTCGGAATAAACCGGCAGATGCCCGGGAACCCTGGTCATCGGCATGCGCTGCCCAGCCAGCAGGCCGGCAAAGGAGAGCTCCGGCATTCCTTCCGGCAGCGGCATCACCGCCGCTACGGTCATGGCCGGCGCACCGCCGAGAAAAATGTTAACTCTGAGCAGGTCACCACGGGCAATCGCTTCGGCGTGGTGGGCACCAATCCCACGGTGTATCTGATAATGAAGCCCGGCCTGCCGGTCAGCCTGGTAGCTGTTGCCGGAGATCTGAACCCGGTACATACCCAGATTTGACCTGGCAAAACCGGGGGCTGCCGGACTTTCACTGTACACCTGCGGCAGAGTCAGAAAGGCACCACCATCCCGGGGCCAGAACACCAGTTGCGGCAGACCTGAGAGGGTCGTCGAACATTCCAGAACCGGCGCTTTTTCGGTAACGACAGGAAGGAGATGATAGGCCGCCAAGGGTGCTTTTACGATATCAAGCGGATGTTTGAGCAGGGAAAACGGGTTGATCTTGATCGCAACCAGGCGACGGATGTCATCCAGCGTATCGCGAAAGATAAATCGGGTCCTCTCCAGTGTCCCGAACAGGTTTCCCAGCAGCGGGAAACTGCTGCCGATCGCATTTGTGAAAAGCAGCGCCGGCCCCCCTGCCTGATACACACGTCGTTGCAGCGCGCCGATTTCCAGATAGGGATCAAGCGGCGCATCTATCTTCAGCAGCATACCCCGCCTCTGAAGATCGGCCACACATTCCTGCAGATTTTTGTAGCCCATGGTACGAAACCAGCCTAAAAAAGATGTCTTGACGCTCTACAATTCCAATTTCAAATCAAAGATGAAATCAAGGCGGCGATGATTGAGGCGACGTAGACATACAACCAGTATGTTGAGGAGCCTGGCCCTAACAATCAGGATAGTTCGTTAGTCTAATTATTTTCTGCTTGAAGCCGCAAAAACTAATTAGTAACTCACTAAGACGAGCCAACGAAGATAGCGCTTTGATCTGGAATTGGCATAAGGTATCATTGTACTCATTGAATTACAATCAGGATTGAACCGCTGGAGCCGGAATGCCGCGCCTTACACTCTTTAAAAAGATTCTCGTCATAACACTGCTGCTGTCACTTCTCCCCTTGATGGCATCCTCGCTGATCCTGTTTTTCAACCTCGAATCAACCAGCGCCCGCCTGACCTCTGAAATCGGCGGCACCGCAGATACCCAGGCATCGGAGTCACTTCAGATGCGGGCGACTCAGGTAGCGGAAAGCATGGCTGATTTTCTGCGCCATTGCGAGAATGATCTGATATTTCTCTCCGGATCACAACTTGATCAATCGACCCTGCTCAATTTTTATGCCAGCAGACGGGGAGAAATATGGTACCGGACCGGGAGTGCTTCAGCCCCGCTTGAAATTCGCGAGCAGGTACCTTTGTACCGAAGCATAGCCCTGATTGACAAACATGGCCGGGAACAGCTCGTCATCAGGGACGGCGCAGTCGTCCCGGCAGCGGAATTGAAGAATGTTTCTGTCCCCGCACGAACTAAGTTTCTAACCGAAGATTATTTTACGAGAGTTCGTACTCGACCGGGCAAAGTATATGTCTCACATCTTACCGGATTCCATATCTCGAAACAGGATCAGCTAAACGGCGCTGATGAACCGGAGTACGCATTTGACGGCAAGTCATATCAGGGTGTTATCAGGCTTGCAGCCGCTCTGTTCGATGCTCGTGGTTTTTTTAACGGCGTGGTAGTCGTCTCGCTTGATCATCGCCACCTCATGGAGTTTACCCAGCATATCGATCCCGGACACAATTTTTCCACGGTATTTCCCTCCTACAAAAGCGGTAATTACGCCTTCATGTTCGATGATGAGGGGTGGATCATCACTCATCCGAAATACTGGGACATCCGGGGGCTTGATGCATCCGGCCATCTGATTCCTCCCTATTCAAAAAATTCTGTCAAATCAGACATAGAGAGCGGACGAATTCCCTTTAATCTCGATCATGCCGGATTTATTCACCCAAACTACCCCCTGGTTGCCGATCAGGTCAGAAAGCAGAAGGCCGGCTTCGTAGATACGACTAATGTCGGTGGCGCCAGGAAGATTATGGCATACGCACCGATCATTTTCGACAGCGGCGATTATGAGCGATATGGCGTTTTCGGAGGCATCACCATCGGTTTTCAACTCGATCAGTTTCAGGATGCCGCCCGCAAAGGAAGCCGCCTGATCAACCTTCAACTTGGGGAGCATCGCACCCGGAGCGGTGTTATTCTACTGATCACGTCACTACTGGCCGGCTTTTCAGCCTGGAGATTATCCCGCGGCATCACCCGTCCATTACTTCAGTTGACTGAAGGTGCCCACAAACTTGCGGAAGGCGACATCCACAGCAGGGTGGCAATTACCTCTGCAGATGAAATCGGTGAACTTGGCAGAACGTTCAATTTTATGGCCGACGAACTGGAGACCCGAAAAACCAGCCTTCTGGCAACACTTGAAGAGCTGCAGCGCTCCCGAATTGATATTCTTGATGAGCGCAATTTTAAAACCAGCATCCTGGAAAGTATTTCAAGCGCGATTATTACCATTTCACCCACCGGCGTTCTGACCTCCATTAACGGAGTAGGGTTGAGTTTCCTTTCCTGTACCGTTTGTCTCGGCGAAATATATACAGATGTTTTTGCAGCATGGCCGGATGTTACATCTCGCATAGATACCGTATTGCGTACGAATCAGGGATACGGACGGGAGCCATTGAGCAGGCTGATTGACGGCGAGATGACCTATTACGATTTCGGTCTGTTTCCGATCGGCTCCGATGCAGAAATGGGCTTGACCGTAACGCTGCGTAACGAAACAGAACGCGAACGATTACGCGAAGAGACGATACGACTGGACCGCCTGGCTTCGCTCGGTAAACTTTCAGCCGGAATAGCACACGAAGTCCGCAACCCGTTGACCGGGATTTCGCTCCTGCTCGATGATCTGCATGATAAACCCGGATTTAACGCTGAAGATAAAGAGATGCTTTCCAAGGCATTGTCCGAGATTGAGCGGGTTGAGCGGCTTATCAGTGCACTGCTCAGCTACTCTTCTCCGGTGCGCACCGCTTTCAGGGAGGGGGATCTTACGCAGGTGTTGAAAGATATTCTGCTGTTTATGCGCAGGCAGGCCGAAAAGCAGGGCGTTACCCTGACGGTTTCATATGCCCCGCTGCCGCAGTTCAGATTCGACCCTGAAAAGATACGTCAGGCGCTGATCAATATCCTGAAGAATGCTCTCGAAGTCCTTGAATCAGGCGGAGTTATTAACGTTGTAACAGAGTGCCATGATACGACTGTTACGGTTGCGATTAATGACAACGGCCCGGGGATATGCGAGCAGGATCTGCCGTTGATCTTCGAGCCGTTTTTTACCCGAAAAGGAGCGGGCACCGGACTTGGTCTCTCAATTACCCAGCGAATCATCGAGGAGCATCATGGTTTATTGACCGTAGAGAGTGATGGATTGAGCGGAACCACGTTCCGCATTACGCTGCCGCTGGACAATTCGCCTGCCTGACATCAAAACACCGTCACCGCCGCATACCCCACCACCTGTCGATTATCACCGGTCACATCACCGCTGGTGCCGTACGCGATCAGTTCAGCCTGAGTCGCCCCCAACTGAAGTGCCGCCTCGATCATGACGGTCGCCGGCACGACTCCGCACATCGTAATATGCTGACGGTGACAAACCTCCAGCAATCCTTTGCCGTCCAGCGCCAGCGCGCGCTCAAGCGCCATTTCATCCTTCTGCCGGGCGGAATCGGCCGATTCATAATGGGTCATATCCGAACTGGCCACAATCAGAACCTCTTTCCCGAATTCCCGGATAGCTGCGGCTATTCCCAAGCCAATATCACGCAGAGGCGCATATTCCCCATGTCCGATACATATCGCTGACAGGGTCACATCAGGACGCAGAAACTGAAGGAAAGGGAGCTGTACTTCAAGTGAATGTTCGTTCTGATGAGCAATACTGTCGTTTCTGAGATAGGGACAATGCTGAAGGAGAAGCGTGTTAAGGCGGGAGTTGATTGTCGTCGCACCGAGTGGGGTCAGCCATTCACCTTCCGGGTAAAGCGCAGCAGCTGCACCGTTCCCATGATGATTGGGGCCGATGATCAAAACGGTGTCAGGAATGATAATTCGAGAAAAAAGCTGGCCGGCTATCGCACCGGAATAGACATAACCTGCATGAGGAGAGATAATTCCTTTTACCGGAATCGGAGAAGGATTTTCGGGAATCAGCTGAGACAGTGCAGCACGAAGTTTTTGTTCACTCCCCGGATAGAACTGACCTGCTACGACCGGCTGTCGTTGCATGGCTGACCTCCCCTGTCATCAATTCAACGCATGACTATAAGTTCAAAAGCATTTTTACAGGGATACAAGTGATGCAGGGGATAAACCTTTAAAATCAAAAATTACGACGTTATTGTGTAACCCCAAAGAATTAAAGCTTTATTCTATTTTGTCTTCATCCCCTTCATCCCTGTTAAATAGAAATATTTTGCACGGTGCTGAATGATTACTCAAACGGCAAATCACTCTCAACCGGAATCGCTTTCGCCGGTTCAAGTTGCAGTTCCTCCTGGCGCTCATAACGAGGCAGTTCGTCCAGAGCCTGGATTTCGCGAAGTGTCGGGAGGCTTTTCAGATCCTTGAGCCCGAAAATTTCAAGGAATTCTTTTGACGTGCCATAAATCAGCGGCCGCCCGGGAATATCTTTTT